>NZ_JAZLLZ010000128.1:0-4144 GCF_045598405.1 Sodaliphilus sp. | reverse complement strand
CATATACCAACGACTAAAATACAAAACGATGCCATTCAGAAAGAGAAAAAAACTTTGTAGTACACAGTAACGCAAACCCCAAAGCGCAACTCGCTGAACCAGCAAAGAAAACCAAATCAAGCCGTCAAAGTTGGGTTAATTGTCTGTTTCATAATTATTTATTTTGGATTAATAAACAAGGATTGTCGGTGTAAACCGATTTATGATTAATAATACCATCCGCCAACACGGTTAAAATACCTGCCTTCATACAGGAGGCAGCCATTCCAATAGTCTATTTTAATAGATTCTCCATTTACTACAATGTACCTGCCGTCTGTTGAAAAATTATATCTACCTTTGCATTTTGTATACCAGTTATTTCCGCTCATATATTGAATTGTAATTCCTGATGAAGAAATACCGATTTGATATTGTTGAGGCCCTCCTTTCATTACAGATGCAATGTCGGTTTCTGATAGCCAGCATCCTTTTATCCAACTCAAGTCCTTCATCCTCTTTTGTGCTTGTTCCTCTTGTTTCTTTCTGGCTTCAGCATCTTTTCTGGCTTGTTCCCTTTTTTCTTCTTCAATTCTCTTTTTTTCTTCTTCAATTCTCTTTTTCTTCTCAGTAAGTAGTCTCGCTTTTTCAGCTTCTTCGTATTTATTCTTGACTGTGGTTACTGCTTTCTTAAGAGTTGAAATTTCTTGTTCATCTTTCTTTACACATGATTCTGCAAGATTGATGCAATCAGCATGGTCTGCTTTTAGGATTTGTCCATATACTAGTTCCTTGTCCTTTGTGCTCAAACCCTTAAATTCCGAGCTATTGTTAACGTAGTGCTGAATGATACCGCGATGGCTCAATTGGTAAGCCTTTTCGTAATTTTCTTTAAAGTCATATCTTGACAGTTCAGAGAGAAGAGCGTCCAAGTTGCTCACTGCGTTTTTATAACCTAATTGGGAATCGTATTTTACTGAAGAAGCTTTAGCAACCGCATGGTTAAAATTATCTCGTTCTGTACTTTTACTCTCTACAAGGGAGATAGCCGATGGTAGCATTTCCTGATAATGACTATCAGACTTAACGTCGTTGTGTATTTTGTCGCCAAGTTTTGCCAGGTTTTCGGGAATTCCTTTTCCCGCAACATTATATGCGAATGGCATAGAAACAATGGGGTAAGGAGAATCGTTGCAATCATAAGAGGATTCAACGTATCTGGCAGTGTGTGCGCATGATTGGAGCATCAATGCAACAACAAATAATTTAGCTATTCTATTTTTCATAATTTAGTCTTTATTAAATGTATATCCAACGCTCACGAGCAAGTCGCTTTTCTTGAAGTCTTTTTTGTGGTCGGTGAAATCCATGTCGTAATGTAGGCCGATTTCGATTTTCTTAATGGAGATGTTAACCCCCATCCTCAGTCCGGCAGCAATGCCGTCAACTTTTGCTAAAGTAGAAGATTTGTCATCCTTTTCATCCTTCAGCAGCCTGTATCCAGAATAAGCAATGTAAGGACCGCAATCAACACTAACGATGCCATAGCGCAGGCCTGGAGTTATGGTGAGCTGTCCAGAGTAAACGGCAGGATAGGTTTTGCTGCTTTCTTTGTTGTCGATAGTAGCTGATGCCATTGCATCAACATAACCATTGAGTTGCAGTTGAACTGGGACGCACGACATGCCCCAAGTGTGGGTGAATTTTGCGCCCAGGTCAAGACCTCCAAGATCGTTGCTTCCTGCCACATTGCCACTTGTCTTGACATACATCAATCCGCCATACAGGGTAGTGTTGAATTCACGATAATTGTAGCATTTCATATCGTGTCGCCCTATTCGCTCACAATACTGGTTTACCGCTGTGTTGTAACTTGGCTGCTGTGCTGAAGCCGTGGGGGTGGCCATTAACCAAATGGTTAGTAAAACTAACCAAAAAAGTTTGTCGGGATTTCTCATAATTGTATAGTTGTGTTGGGTTATCGGTTGTGTTGTGCTTTATTTTACGTGCTGCATGGGGATACCTTTGTCGTAGTACAGCCTTTGTTCTCTTGAGTCTATGAGAACGAATCCGTCGGGATACAAGAGTCTTTCCCAACCATCACCAAAGCCGCTTCCGTTGTCGTATGTGTAGCGTCCGCTATAGGCAAGTTGTGTGCCGAAGTACACTTTCATGTTGCTCCCGCTGATGTAGATGTTTACGGCTCCGTATGCACTGATGTATCGCCATTGTCCTTGAGCCCATGCCATCTGGCCTTGTGCTGAAGATGATGTGTTCTTTTTTGTGCAGTTTTTAGTTGTGCTCTTGCTTTTTTGCTTTGTGGTGGGGACTACGTCCATAGGCGAGCTGGAAGGTGCAGCCTGAAGTGCGAAGATAGCGATAGAGGCTGAGAGGACAAGTGAAAATACCTTTTTCATTGTGAATTATGAGTGCATCCTTGGGCTCTGCGAATGCTTTTAATAAAGTGAAGTCAGGCATATATAAAAAAGTGGAGCCTCACCTGCCTCATCCTCCGTGTAGGGCTTGGACTCCCCTGAATGTGGATAAGGAAGTGATGCCCCACTTGGATGTATGTCGCAATAGGATACGAATACAAACCAAGAAGAGCACTCTTCCATTTTATCCCAACATTCATTTTGTGAAGTGTCCAAGTTCACACGGTGTGGAATAAAGCGAAATGCGCTTTCTTATGTATGTCACAGACACACTGTCTGCGGCTGCAAAGATAAAAATTATTTTTGGATTTTAAGTCTAAAATTGAGAGAAATGTAATGTTTGAGTTTGAAAAAAGGAAAAATGAGCGAAATCAATCCTCCCCTTCCATCAAGGTAGCAGCGCGCCGCCAGTTCGTGTGTTTTGACGCTTCCTCATCAGTCGTGGACTATAGAGTCACACCACTGCAACGTTCTTAATTCCTTAAAAGTGCAGCGCTCTTGATACCTTACAGCGCAGTGATCTTTAATTCTTATAATAGCATTTTACTTCGCCCACGGGGAGTTTGCCCACGAGTAGGAGAGGGGTGCGATGGGCATCGGTCGAGATGTAGGCATCGATGTCGTCGCTGCTTTTCTTGCCGCCTTCTTGGGTGAACTTGAATGTGATGAGGTAAGACTCATGCTTGCTGCCGTCACGCAGTTTCACGTTCTTTTTGCCCTTGAAACGTATGGTGAGTTGCTCCTTTTCTTTGCCTGAGAAGATGATGGTGGTGATGGGCTTGCTGGTTGTCATCTGGGCGAAGTTGAGGTCGCGCAGCATGTAGAACACGCTCACCATGTCATAGGCCTGGCATTTAGCGCTCAGTTGTATCGATGACGGTTGTCTGCCCTCGCGATAGCGGGTGCATGTTGCACTGGTGTGGCTATAATTGTAGGTGAAATTAATCACGTCGCGAGCGTGGTAGTTCTTCTCGTGGGTGAGCTTCTCATATTTGAGAGGAGCTTTGTTGTCCTTTATCGTGCACTTGATGGTGTCGCGCACGGTGTAGATTTTATCGGCCCACGAGCGGGTCTTGCCCACGAGTTGAGAGTAATATCCGTCGGGGGTCTTGCGTATCGACAGCGATGCGTCGGCTGCATGTTTCCATATCATGCCCCACTGATACACAATCTCATAGTTGAGTTTCTCGTAGTTATACTCCACAGCCCCGGCATTAAGCCAGCTGGCTGCCACACACAACGCTGCTATAATGTGTCTTGCAAATCTTTTCATATCAATGTATCTATTTAGTTCACATGTTAGACTCCGCCGACCCGCCCAAGGTTTAAGGTGGGTTATGTAAATTCTGAGATAAATCAGGCGCAAAATATTTTGTCAAAAGTGGGGGGTGCACATTGAAAAAACTTGGAAAAGTGTATAAAATAAACAAAAAACACCTTGGAAAAATGTAATAAATTGCCTAATTTTGCCTTGGAAAAATGTAAATTTCAACAGCAAAGGAACAGATTTTTCATCTAGACTTAAGTTCTTTATTATTGCTGTCTGGTTAAAATCACGAGAGTTATTTTAACTTCCCCCAAACACTGTCAGTTACGAACTTTGGTATAATCGGGGCTTGGTATAGAATAAAAAAAGAAAATGTTTTTTTAGTTTATATGGCTCACGCCAAGAACCGTGCTCAAGGGAGTAAGCAGCGGTAAGTGGGCAAAGCCCGTGCCGCGACCAGCGA
>NZ_JAZLLZ010000127.1:0-4717 GCF_045598405.1 Sodaliphilus sp. | reverse complement strand
GTAACTATTCACCAATGGAACTCCCCGCGCGGATCTCACTGATCTCACTGATTTTTTTCATTGAAAATATATTAACAATTAGAGGCTGAAAGCCGACACGCACAAAGCTTGCTTTGGGCACATAACCCCCACCGAAGGGAGTGAAACGACTGCCGGTGGGGGGGATGTGAAGTGTAACAAAATCGCGGGTGGAGACCGCTACCTCGAAACGTGCAAGGTTGCGGTCTTCAACCGCGGTACAGTGTATCGCGTTTACCCTGCCCTGCCTTCGCTTGCGCTCAGTTAGGACAGGGTTATGTGCAGAACTGTGTTCTGCGTGTCGGCTTTCAGCCTCTCATTACAAAATCATGTGAGATCCCCGTGCGGATAAAAATCTATTGTAGTATAGTTACAACAGATTGCTCTGATTTAACTGAATAAGAAATTATTCTAATTATTTTAATTTCTTTCAGTTATTATTAAATCAGTGTAATCAGTGAGATCTGCGCGGGGAGTTCCATTGCTGTATAGTAACGTTTACCGGACACTAATAATTAAAATTATAAGTTTGATTTATTTATGATGCTATCGATTTCTGTTGAGAGGTTTATTGGAGCTGTATAGTATCTTTTGTCGTCTGTTATAAACAGTTTTCCATGAATTTCATAAGACTGAACTGAATTTCCATTATACACTTTTATAGTTCCAGCCCACCCCGGGATTTTCACGATGCTTTGCGGATTAAGAATCCTCTTACCTGTCAACATGTTTTTTACTGCAAGTATGTCAGTATAATCCGAGATTTTCGTCGCTTGGATATTTGAAACAAACCATATAGAGTCTATGTTTCCTTTATTCTGCTTTTGAAAACTAAATTTGTTGGGGCTGTAAAAAGTACATCCCGTAAAAAGTATTATTGAAAGTAAATAAAATAGGTGTTTCATCTTTTCTATACTAGATAAAACTAGATAAAGGGGACGGTTCTGTCTGCTCGTCATAAAGATGGAGTGCTACTGTTCTCAGGAGTCGCCTAATGCTATCTGGGCATATTCTTCAATTTGTGCCTGAAGAACTTCCTTGGGAATGAGAAGTCGTTGGTATTCTGCTACCATGGTTGGACTCATTGAACGGCTGAGAGCGTATTCTACTTGAAGGCTGTCGGCTTCGCGACACAGGAGGATGCCGATGGAGGGGTTCTCATTGGAACGTTTGACGTCACGATCAAGTGCTTCAAGATAGAACTCGAGTTGACCTAGGTCTCGTGGGTGGAACTTGCCAGTCTTGAGTTCTACCGCTACCAGACACTGGAGACCTCGGTGATAGAAAAGGAGGTCACTTTTGAAGGTTGAACTGCCCACAGGAAGGCGGTATTCTTCTTCCATGAAAAGGAAGTCTTTGCCAAGTTCAAGAATAAATTGCTTCATGTGCTCAACCATGGCTTTGCGCAAGTGAGTTTCTTTGAACTTTTGCGGAAGACCAAGGAGGTCTATATATATGGTATCGCGCAGCTGGAGTGGCGAGTCGGGGTATTGCTCTTTGAGTGCCTGTGACAGGTTGCTTTTGTCACCACCTACGAGCGAACCATATGCATCGTTGGTAATGACGCGCTGAAGCTCTTTGTATTTGAGGCGTTCACGATGTGTATATAGGATGTAAAAGAGTCGTTCTTCGGGACTTTTGCGACGAGTTAATATCTCTAGATGGTTAGATATGATGGTGAGTGTAAGTATCTTTGGCATTTGTGCAGAATTGTTCTGTACAAATTGGTTTTTCCCCGTTGATAATTGTGCAGAATCGTTCTGCACAATTGGTGGCAACTGACTTTGCGCAGAGGCTGAGAGTTGTAATGTTTCTGACTGACCGATACGCTGGAGTAGTTGTTGGAAGGCTGGCGATGAGTAAGAGTCGTAAAAAAGCACCATATTATAAATGTTTCTGCGACTATAGCCTTTGAGTGTTGGATCCTGAGTGTGGAGGTATTCGCTGAGACGGGTAACAACGGCAGAACCCCATTCTTCGTTCTGGAGTTTGGCAGAAACGTATGCTCCAACATTCCAATAAGTGAGCAAAGCCTCCTCATTGACGGCTTTTGCTGCAGCTTGTCGATGAGATTTTATGATGCTCAGTACCTCTTGGAATTGTTGTTCTTCAGATACTACAGCTGATGATGTTGATGTTTGTATATCGTTTGCCATACTTATCGGTATTCGTATTCAAAAGAAACATTTATGACTGCAAAGTTACTAAATTTTTATGAAAAAGAAGGTGTGTCAAAAGTCACGAAATAGCAGCGAGGTGTCGCAAAATGCAATAAATAGCGGCGCGCTGCAAGCGCAATGTTGCTACTAGCCCAGGGCAACGCCCTGGGTAACAGACGATAACATCAACACGCCCTGTAAGGGCAAAAGAGTTATTACCCTACCAAAACGCATTTTGACACACCCTCTAGGATTATCTTGGAAAACTCGGGGATTATGGACTAGATAAAAGGGACGGTTCTTTTTATCTAGTTTTTTATCTCTCGTTGGGGTCTGTGCCTTTGTAGATAAAAGGGACGGTTCTTTTTATCTAGTTTTTTTATCTCTCCATGGCCTCTGTAACTCTGTGGGAGAGGGTGTTAAAACTCTATGCCCAACTTGAATGACAGGCTGCGGTAAGGATTATTCTGCAAGCAGTCAGTTTCGCATGATCGGTGTCGCTTTTGTAAAAGACTTTTTGACTTTTCTGTACCCTTTAATCGTTCCATTTATCTATACATCCTATGTATCTGTCTGAGGCTATTTGAGGAGAGAGGAATAACCCAGGCACACACCAACCATCTTCCTTAAACTTATACTCTACTGTAATCTCTTTCCGTTTTTTTTCGTTTGTAGTTACTCCACATGCTACGTCCAGATAATTTATAATTCTTACATAACATACAGGAACTAATTCTAAACGATAAGATTGTCCTATTTTGAGTTTGGGTTCCTTTTTGTTGTGTTTTTTATCTTTAGAGATTACTACAAAAATAGATGGATAGTCATCTCTACTTAAATAAAACTTGTACCAGCCCTGTTTTTTCTTGATATCAACAACTTTATAGATAGCTGCAGTGTTTTTTATCGAGTCTAAGAATACTGAATCCTCAGCGTTAAGTCCCCTAAAAAACGGTTCTACATCGTCCACAGTTGTGACTTTTTGGGCATTAAGATTGAATGCCACAAAAAAAATGAATATAAAAAAACAGATATGTTTCATATTATTTGACTAAGATAGTTAATCGTTCTTTGCTTGTTAACTTAAATCAAAACTAGATAAAAGGGACGGTTCTTTTTATCTAGTTTTTGCCTGTAACGGTGTCACTTTGATGTTACTTGGCAAATTTGCTTCCGTTCCATTTCAGTGTTTTTTGTTTGGTGGTTCCGTTTAGGTTCCATGTAGTCATAGTGATATCCTTGCCGGTGCGGGGCAGGGTATAAGACACTTGGCTTCCGTCGTCGGTGCAATACTGCACCTCAAACCCAGGAGCCTCGTAGAGGTAGGTCATCTTCTTGGTGGCGTCAGCATAGCGGTAAAAGAAGAGCCCGTCATACTGGCCGGGGTTATACTTGCCATCGATGTAGAGACCCACGTTGTAAGCAATGAGTTTATGCTTGCCGTCGGCCTCGTTCCAGTAGCACATCTCAATCCTGAGCTTCTGGTTCTCAAAGGTTGACTCAAACACGACATATCCGCTTTTCTTGTCCACGGTGAGCGTCTCGTTTTTGGGCAGGGCTGCTCCTTTGCGGTACTTTTTCCATGCCTGCAGCATAGCAGCAGTCGACTCGTCGGTGTCCTCAGCGTTGTTTTCATAGTCAGAGAGCAGAGCCCACGCGAAATCGCTGATAGAAGGCTTCGCGCCCTGGTAGTTCACTTTGATGGTTTGCGCAGCAAGTGCTGTCACGATGCAAGCAAATACTAGTGCCAATGATACTCGTTTCATAAATCTTTCGTTTTGCGATAATACAATTAAAGCGCAAATATATAAAATAATTCATAATCAACGGCAACAACAAGCAAAAATTTTAAATTTGTAACACGCTAAAAGCCCCCGTATGCGACTTCCCTTAAAATAGAGGACTCTGTCCTCAAAATGATAATACACTATCTGTGATGTAATTCCATTTTGCTTGCAGAGCAAGCTATTTTCAAAGCGAAGCATAAAAATATTTTCTTTTTTTACCGGACAACAATAATTTTCAATGAAAAAAATCAGTGAGTTCAGTGAGATCCGCGCGGGGAGTTCCATTGCTGAATAGTTACAGAATGTTGACTAAGAATTAATTTTTTGTTAATTTTTAGTTGATTTCAAGCGGAGCGCCATTTCTTTGAAAGCATAAAAATTGGAAAAACGGACAAAATACCCTATTTTTACATTGGAAAAACGGACAAAATGCCCTTGTTCATCGCTTGCAAAGTTAATAAAAAATATCCATATATCCACTCTCCGAACACTGCATATTGAAGAACTGCATCGCAGTCGTGCTGATGTTTGTTGCAAAGCCACAAGTGGATTCCGTGATATATCGTTTCGATATGCACGGCCTGCTGTAAAACTAGATAAAAGGGACGGTTCTTTTTATCTAGTTTTACTCAAAGTCCCCGTATGCGACTTCTCCCACAAAGACACTGAGGACACAGAAAGGGCGCTGCGCTTGAAATTTGCCGAAATTAAGCTGAAAATCACTATTTTTTCAATAAAAAACATGTTATGCCG
>NZ_JAZLLZ010000126.1:0-10872 GCF_045598405.1 Sodaliphilus sp. | reverse complement strand
CCCCCGTGCCCCGCGGTTTTCCGCGGGGTTCCCCCTTCCCTCAGCACGCCACCGTTCCCGAGGGGTCTCAGCCATCCAGTGAACCAAAAATTGCCGTTGACACTAGAATGTATCAACGGCAACTTCTCGCTATTTAAGTTTATTACTTGTTATTGCGTTTTTGCAGCAATGTGCGAGTAAAATTGGCCTCGGCCTGCTTGAGTAGGAACAATTGTTTCTTCGAAAGAATCTTGGTAAACTTAACGAAGTAAGTGGCTTCAATCTCGCCTTCACGCACCTTGGCTTTCGACATTGCTTCGGCAGCTTGCAGGTACTCCGCATCGGTGGCATTAGCCTTCTTCGACACTGTAGCGGCGAGCGTGCGTGCTTCGCGGTTAGTTTGGTAGATTTCCTTTTCCATTGCCTCGTAGAGGGGCATGAACTCCTCTTGCTGGGCCTTGTCGAGACCTACTTGCTCAATGAGCATCTTGTGTTTCGTTTCAAGCATATCCTTTGCCCACTTGTTGCGGTCCTGTGCTGTTGCTGTAATCGCAACCATTGCGAGCATGATGATAATGAATTTCTTCATGATTGTCTTGTTTACTTTGTTACTGACTTGAGCTCTTCTCCGGCAGCATCCATCATCACGCTATCTTCATAGTTGAGGATGTCATACTCGCTGGTGCCACTCATGATAAGTTCCTCGGCATTCTTCTCGTCGTCCATGCCACGGGCCAACTCACTGATGTCGGTACCGTTATACATGTTGAAGACCTTTACCATGCCAAAGATGCCGGCAAAAGCGGCCGCCATGTAGAGGTAAGGCCTTACACGCACCCACATCGACGGCTTATCAACGACTGTAGCTTTTTGCTCCTGAGGTTTTTCAACCTCGGTTATCTCTTTTTCTGGCAGAGAATCCAACATACGCTTATTGAATTCTTCAAAGTAATTCTCCGGCACCTTGAAGCCTGGATCCTTACCTAGCCTTATCAATATTTTTGGATCTTCTTGTTTCATTGCACTTGTTTGACACTAGAAAAACGGAAAGGTTTAATGCGATTAGTCATTTTCTTGCAAAAAAGCCTCAATTTTTTTCAATGCATGGTGATAACTCGCTTTGAGAGCGCCTACCGATGTGCCCAGCACCTCACTCATGTCCTCATATTTCATCTCGTCATAGTAACGCAGGTTGAACACCACTCGCTGCTTCTCGGGCAACGTGGCGATGGCGCGCTGCAACTTGAGCTGCGCCGCATCGCCGTCGAAGAACTCATCGCTCTCGAGCTGGTTCACGAGGAACGAATCGTCGTCGTCAATGGAGATGTTGTTCTGCGCCTTCTGTTTATTGATGAATGTGATAGACTCGTTGATAGCAATCTTATAGAGCCACGTTGACAGACGGGCATCGCCCCTGAAGTGGTCGATGCTCGTCCATGCCTTGATGAATGTGTTTTGCAGCACATCATTGGCATCGTCGTGGTTAAACACCATGCGGCGTATGTGCCAGTACAGGGTGCTCGAGTAATGCTCGATGACCTTGCCAAACGCGGTGCGTGCAGCAGCGGGGTCGCGCAGTTGTTCGATGACCTGTGCTTCGTCGTATGTGTTGCGGCTTGCCATTAAAGTTTTGTGTTAAATGAAATTTAGTTGCTCACGGGGGTGAACATCTCACCTGCAAGCTGGAACTTGCGCTCGTCCATGACGAATGAGCACGATGCCTTGTTTGCCTTCACGTCGATCACGATGTCGAGGTCGCTGATCTCATACTCGTCCTTGGACTCGCTGCTCTTGAGCGCATTGCTCTGCTTAACCACGATCTTGCCGTCGCGGGTGAGAGTGAAGGGAAGCGACTTGTAATAAAGTGCCACGGGAACATCATTGGGCGTGCGCACGAAGTTAACCATGTGCAAGTCCAGCTTCTTTGTGCTGCAATCGGGGATAAACTCAAATGCCACCTCGTCGTCATCGAAGTAGAACTCATCGGTGCTCTTGTAAACCTTCATGTTGGCGAAGTTATAGGCATAAGAAGCGGTTGAATAGACGTGGTAGTCTCCATCTACGAGGTAGTCAACAGTCATTGCTCTGATACCCGGATCATAAGAACCTTGCAGGTTGATGATTGATTGCGACTGCGTGTTGATGAGTGACTTTGTGAAATCATAGCTCTGCTGGCCTATTTTCATGTCGATGGGGCCAAAGGTAAATGAGGTAGCCATTCCCAGATTACTTGCTGCCTTGATATCGCCTGTGACGAGCAACTTTGACATGTTCACCTCAAATCCCGAGAAGGCCTGCGTTAGCGTGGGCTCTGACTCGCTGTTGTTCTCGTCAACAACAAAGTTATACATGTAGATTGATAACGTCTGGATGTTTTCATCTCCGTTACCTAAGCACGATGTCATTCCCAGCATCATTGCTGCCAGCATCGCCATTGATAATACTTTTTTCATAATGCGTTATTTGTTTATTTGTTATTTTCTTTATTTATTAAAATTGCTGCCGAACATGTTGCCCTGCATCACCACATGGCGTCCGTCCATGTCGAAGGTGAGCGTGGCCTTGCGGCCATACTGTTCTACTGTGGCTGCGACATTAGTGATAGTGCATCCCACATAGTGCTGCGTGTCTTCCACCTTGTCGATGCTTGCCACAAAACCGCTGCCATCCACCATCGTGTAAGGTATGCCGCGGTATTCAAGGTAAGGCACAGCGTCACTGGTATCAAGCCCAAATGAACTCAAACCCAATGTAACGGTGCCTGTGGTGCCGAGGTCGAACACAAAACCCATCTTGTCGCTTTTGTTGGTATCGCTCCCGCTGGTGATTGTGGTTGTAGTGAACATATACGCTAAATTATTTACCGTGTGGACACGATAAGCGTCGCCCACCTCAAAGTCATAGGCCAGCGCACCCACACGCGAGTCGTAGATGCCTGTGAACCCTTTGACCCTAGCCCCCTGCACTGTCGATGTCGAGAAGTGGTAACCGTCGCTACCCGCTGTCATGGCCATGGGACCTGTGGCAAAGGGAGTATTGTAGGTGCCTGCGAGCAAAGTATTAACATCTACGCTCACAAGCATCTTGCCATAGTTGAACTCAAACTCGGTGATACCTTTCGTCAGTTCAAGTTTGCCTCCGCCCAGGGGTTCGACAAAGTTGAACACCCGCACTGGTACTTTGCGGCCATCGTCATCATTGATCGAACTCATGCACGACGTGGTGACGAGCATGGCACTGGCTGCCAGCATGAGTGAAGATATTGTGTTGAGTCTCATCGAGCAATGGATTACTTAATATTTTTTTCTTTGTAGAAAGTCCCTTTGGCTTGCACAGTGAACGGTTGGGTTTTCTCCTCGACGCTGCCCATAGTGAACGTGGTCTCGTGAACGCCGCTCACAAGCGACAACTTGGCCTTCATGCCACTCATGGGATAGAGCTGGTGGCCATTAGAGTCACGTGCGTCGGTAGTGGTGAGTGTTCCCGCGCTGCTGTCAATGCGTCGCAACACCGACACCACCTCGGGGCGCTCGGCCTCGAGCTCATAGCCGTCGGGCGTTGCCTTGACGGGAATACTGCGGGCGATGATAGTCTCAAACACGAGGAACACCTGCTCGTTGGTCAACGGCGACACTTTCATCGTTGCTGTCATCGATGCGGGGTTGATGTCGAAGGTGTAGATCGACGCCTTGTCGTTAGATGTCTTGCCATCGTCGTAGGTGAGCGTGGACGAGTTGCCCAGGAAGAACACCTGAGGCATTGTGCTCATCACGCGGCGCTTGCCATCGACGGTATAGTAGATGTCCATAGACTGCTCATTGAAGTCCACATTCATAGCCAGGTTAGCGATTCGGCTGTTGCTGGTGCTTGCAGCCGAGCATGTATATCGTCCTGTCTCGTCGTCAAGTTTCAGTTTCAGTCCCTTGACTGCGAAGTTCTCACCATTGAGTTGCATCAGCACGTCGGCAGTGAGGTCGGCGCGGTGAAACACTAGTTTGTTCTTAACCTTGGCAACCGAAGCATCGGCAGCCCCATTGTCGCACACATGGTTAAGCATCTCATACTCTACAGTCACATCACGATCGCGCCAGTCGGGCTCGTCATTTCCACAAGCAGGCAGCACTAGCATCACCGCCAGGGCCACGAGCATCATCACAAAATTGTTCTTTTTCATAGTCTATTCCTTTTTTAAAATATGTATCATGCAAAGTTAGTGTATAATTTTATTATTACCAAATCTACCACACACCACCCCGCCAAAGATTAAGTTTTTTTATTATTTGAAAGCAATATCCTATTATTTATGCTGCTTGTAGTTGCGTGTGAGCCACATGAGCGGTGTCTCGCCCTCTATTTCCTTGAACTTGCGGTTGAGCGACGGAGCGTTCTTGAACCCGCACTCGCTGGCCACGGCCTCCTGGGTAGCTGTGGGATGCTGCATCATATAGTTCTTCACGGCATCAATCCGGTAGCGGTTCACCAGTTCGCGAAACGTGACCCCATACCGCTGGTTGATCATCGTTGAGAGCGTGGTGCGCCCCACCCCAAGGCGGTCGGCCACAGCCGACAGCGTGAGATCCTCGTCAAGATATAGGCGCTCGCCATCCATGATGTGACGAAACCCGTCGGCAACGAGGTCCAGTTTGCCCGACGACATCTTCTCTTCATCGTTGCATTCATCTCCTGCATCGGTCAGCGAAAGAGGCACGGAGCGTATGTGCGACAACTCATAGAGCGACATTGTTTTCTCGGTGTCACTGTAATACTCCACATGGCACATGCAGTGTTTCACCACGCTCAACAGCACCATCGACACGCCTCCCAGCACCGGGACGCTCATCATGAACGGCCGACCCATCACCACAAGCGGCAGCAGCAAGGCTATCTGCACTAGGTATAGCATCGCCAGTGCTCTCGACGGCGTGGTGCGATGCCCCTTGAAGAAAAATCGAGCAGCGTCGCCCAGCTTGTATCCGTCCTTAAAGAGCACAATAAGACACTCCGCAATAATGACACACAAGAACACCAGGCTGCAAATGCCGAACAAGTCATACACCACCACGTCGTGGAGGTGGTGAAGCTGCGAGTCAAACTCGGGTACCACGATGCCGCAGTCGTGGTACTCGACCATGCGGGCAGCATTGTCAACGCCTATGATGTAATGGAACACATTCACGATAGTGCCCATGATCACAGCGGGAAGCAAGAACAGCAAGTGCCATGGCGACAAGCGCACCTGGGCGTGGTGCATGTGCATGAACATCACCACCATAGGAAACATGACCAGGCACAACGGGATGTTGATTGAATTCATGATCACCATCACGAAATAGTCGTCATGAGGAGTGATATAGAGAGCGTATGTCGCAAAATGGAATGCGCTCAAGGCCTGAATCCACATGAACAACCGCTGCCTCACATTTTTCACCTTCAACGCGAATGATGCAAACCAAATGAGACATACTATGCATGGCAATATATATATCAGATGCTCTACCATAAAGGCAACAATACAATTGACACTGCAAAATTAAATAATTAACAATAATCACAATAACGCACAAGCAATTTAGGACACTAAACAGGAATACACGGAAACTCTTTGAACAAAATAACAATAAATTACCCAAATGCAATGCCATTTCATAACACTTTGAACACACCGTGAGACTAATTTTGCAGCACAATAATCACACAGGACTATATTCATAACATGAAAGACACATCACCAATCTGAATTAATCTCAATGCACACAAAAAAAGTAATGCACCAAGCGTTATCTACCCGAAAAACACACACATTAGTAGGAAAGGCCGCCCAGGATGTGAATCCCAGGCGGTCTTTTTTATTCAGTAATGTAACAACGATGTCTTTACTGCACCTTCACCTTCTCGGCTACATCACCAGCCTTGATGATGTAAAGCCCTGGCGCGTTGATGGCGATGTGCTCTGTCTCGCGGGCTTGTGCCACCTGTGCCACGATGCGTCCGTCGATTGAGTAAACAGTCACAGGCATGCCTTGCGCCCCTTGCACTGTCGCCACATTGTCATCGAGCACGATGTTCACGCCTTTGCTGCTCATCACGGTGCCTATACCGGAGTTTTTGCTTGTGAACAGCAGGTTGATGTCGGGCAACGCGGCACTGGGCCAGCCATAGTCGCTTTCTAGGTCGAGGTGCTCGTCGGGATAGTAGGTCGATGCCACGCGGGTGCGGTTGGGGTCTTTTTCGCTCTTCTCGTATGTTCCGCCGAAGGTGATGCCTTGCCCGTTGGTGCCGGGAGCCACCTTGTGCATGAGCACCACGAGGTTGCCGCCCTTGTAGTCATAGGGGGTGTCGAGGGTGAACACCCACTCGGTGGTAGTGGTGCGGATGGGAACATTGCCCTCAAACACCTTTGTCAGCTCGCTGGCATAAATCGAATGGTCGTCAAGATTGTCCTTTGCAGTCTCGCCCACGTAGATGGTGACAGGAATGCTAGTGTAGTTCTTTGTTGACTCCACTGGGAACGACATGAGTGTGAGTGTTCCCTCTTTCACTCCTATCATGCTCTTGTCAAAGACGGTTTCCCACACGCTCTCATCGCTGTAAAACGATGCCGGGCACACATAGACGCCTGTGCCGTGGGTGATAATCTGCACATATTCGGTGCCCACTGGATAGACGGTTGAAGCCAGCGTGTTCTGTGACGTGTTGTTGTCCTGATTGTCGTCGGCAGCAAAGTCTATTACAGCCTTTATCGACATCACTCCTTCGTTTTTAGCGGCATAGCGTGCCTTGACCTCACCACTGCCTAGCGAGGGAATATCTACACCCAGGGCAGTGGCAAGCACTTTACCCTCGCCGTCAACAAGGTTTACGCGATAGTCATTGCCGCTCACGTTGTTGCGGCCTATGTTGTTGATGGCAAGTGTATATTCCTCTTCGGTGCCCACTGCGGTGCGGTTGGCTCCGGTGAGTTTGACTGCTTCCAGGTCGTTGTGCTGCATGACGGTCTCGGTGACAGTGGCAAGCCAGCCGGTAGAAGTCACCATGATGTCGCTCACGAAGCGGAATGTGAGTGCTCCGCTAGGATTGTTGGCACGCAGGTGCACCAGTTCGGCAGGAATCTTGGTTGCAGTGAAGCGTCCCACGAGAGGTGAGTTGGTGTCGGGACCGTCATAGACAATGAGTGTGTCGCCATACACATCGAGGTTAAACTGCGTGAACTTCATGTCGATGAGTCCGCCCTCGTCGGCAGGCTTGATGGTCATCGTGTAGTCGAGTTCGTTGGTGTAATATCCTGTTGCTCCCGGGTCGTAGAACTTGAACGTGTCGTCCTTGCCCACGAGTGCCTCGCCGTCGCCCATCACTATCCAGTTGTCATACTTCACCATGACGGGCTGCGACACCACTTTGGCTCCTGCTCCCTGGTCATTGTAGGCACGCACCTCGTAGGTGTAGGTGCCGAAGCCGGGCTTGTCGGTATAAGTGGTAATGGGTGCCTTCACGCTGCGTGCGCTGCGATTAGCGCCGGCTATGCGGGTGATTTCATAGAGCGTGATGCTCTCGGGGTCAAAGTCGCCGCCATACTGTCCTTGCGTGGGAGGTTCCCACGCGAGCACTGCATTGTAGTTGCCAGGAGTGACGGTGAAATTGAGCACTGCACCGGGAGGATTAGGACCCACGTGGGCAGGCACGTCATCGCTGTCGGCACCGCCGTTGCCATTGCCGTTGAAGGGCACGATCTTGTAGTCATGATGTCCGGCGGGCACATCATGGTCGGTATAGGTTGCGGTCTGCCCCATCTGCGATGCTGTAAGGTCTATGGTTGCAACAAGGGTGCCGTCGCGATAGATCTTCGCTCCGTCAAGTGCAGCGAGGGCATTGCCCTGGGCATCCTTCACGGGATTGGTCCATGTGAGAGACACGTCGCTGCCCTGTGCAGCGGCTGCACGGCAGGTCACGCGGTCGGGGGCGCCAGCGGGAGCATGGATATACTCAATGGCAAAGGCATTGAGGCTGTCGGTATATCCAATGGGGGTAGCCTTGCCGGTAGCAAGGTCGATGGTAAACAGCCAGTACTCGCCGTTGTTGACCCAGTAAAGGACATGGTTTTGGTGGTCAAACTCCATGGTCTGCGTGTAGGCCACGTCACGGCCGGTGTTGCCTATGAGCGTGCATGCGGCGGTAGCCTTGTCTATCTTGTAGAAATTGTTGTCGGTAGAAACGCCATACATCGTGCCATCGAGATCACACGCGAGTGCCACCATGTACACACCTGCCCCGCCATCCTTGGTGAAGGCAGTTCCCAGCGTCACGGTTCCTGTCTTGAGGTCGATAGTTGCGAGATTGGCGGCGCCATTGGCGATGCCATACACCTTGCCTGTGGTGTAGTCCACGGTCATGTCGCTGAGGGCGCGGTTGCTCACGCCCACAAACGTGCGCTCGCCTGTCGCCATGTCGATGGTGTAAAGACCGTCGATAGTGGTCTGTGTGCCGTAATGAGTCACCTGGCCATACCACTTGTAGTTATAGTAAGTACCGGCATAGACGTGCCCCAGCTTGCTCTGGTCGGCAATAAGCACAGGGTGCTCCGGGTCGTGGGCGTCAAACTTGATAGGTCCCGTCACATCAGCCTTGTCATAGGGTTGGTAACTGCGATAAGCATAGATAGTAGGTTGCGCACCCACAGCACACGCCACAAGCACACACAAAAGCATAGAGAAAATATACCTCATAATAATTAGATAAATAAGTATTTGTTGCAAAGATACATGTTTTTTCCCATTTACCATAATTTTTACCACATTGATTTAGAAACATAAGCGTGATTCCCGCGGAAAACCGCGGGACACGGGGGCTTGATGGGAACCCTCGGGTGACCCCTCGGGAACGGTGGCTTGATGGGGACCCCGCGGAAAACCGCGGGGCACGGGGGCTGGCTTGCGCTACCTGAGGGCTGGTGGCGAACTGGGGTGTCATGGTTGTGTGAGGAAGGTGGATGTGAGCCATTGCGGGGGGAGGTGTGTTGCTTGGGCAGCGGTGGCGAATGCTTGTGGCCATGGGATGGCTGGGTCTTTGTGCTTCAAGATGCGTGCTGCCTGGATGAGCTTTTCTTCAATATGGGCGCAGGTGAGGCTTGTGGGGCTGGGAGTGGCAGGGGGACTGGTGTCAGGGGTGTTGTCGCTTTTGAACCAGTCGATTGCATTGCCGTTGCAGCGTCCAAGGGTGTTGCGGCAAGGGGAATAGACGATGTTGCCGTATCGTATTGCGCTGTCATTCTCGTCGTAGTTGTAGATGTGTAGCGATACTGATGGCAAGGTGTTGAGCAGATAGGTGCTTGTGACTTTGTCAAGGTATCTGAATAAAGGGTTTTTGTCGAACATGAGGCAATACTGGTTGAGGGTTGGGTCGTCGTTGTCTTTCCACTCGCTGAAAGGTAGGTGTGGCGACATGAGTTCGCGCTCGAGGGATGGCATTGATGCGGATTGCGACAGGTTGTGTATCGCTTGACGGAATGTTGCGGCTTTTTCGGGAGTTTCGTTATTATCGTTATTATCGTTATTTTCGATTTTATCGCATTTATCGATTTTATCACATTTATCACTTTTATCATCTTGTAGTGCTCGCTTGAGGATGTTGATTACGGTGGGTTGTGAGACTGCTAGCCTTGCCGCGATTTGGCGTGTGGACCATCCTTTTGCTGTGAGTTTTAGTGCCTCGGCCTGGCGGTCGGCAGGCATGGGTATGTCAAGAAGCCGGTCTTCGGAGAAGCCGGCGCCGATGATGTTGAACAGAAGTAATTCTCCATAGCCCTTGGCGAACTTCATGGCAATGAGGTTGTGGGCGTCATGCTGGATTGCGGTGACGCGTGACTTGAGTTGCTTGATGTATCGAATGGAAGGGTCGGAGAAAGCCCTGCCGAGCGCGAATATTGAGTCGAATGAGTAGGCCATGTGCGAAGCGCCGAAGAGGGAGTTTAGCGTGATGGGGGTTTCGGGTCGGTGCTTGGTGGCGTGTGCCACGATGAGAATTGAGACGCTGTATTTTATGGTCCATTGTCTGAGTCGCCGCATGACGTCTTGTGAAACGCTGCAGTCTCGCATGGGGCAGATGTGTGAGATGTCGTCGATGATGACAACAGGCGTTTCCTTGGATACGAACTCGTGCTCGATTGCATCAAGGACGGTGTTAAAGTCTCGAGTCTGCCTGTAGGAAAGCTGTGGGTTGACTGTGACAAAGTGGATATCGAGAGGCGCATGCAACTTTTTCTCGACGCCGGGCATGGGAGAATCGTAACGCAGGCATGCCTGATGTGGGGAGTTCTCGAAGTCGATGTATAGCACGGGTATTTCTTGTGAAGCGATGTCGTAGGCAATCATATTGGCAAGCACAGACTTGCCTACGTTAGGCTCGCCGAAAAGACAGCATACTTCACCTTCGTGCCATAGGTCTTTCCAAAGAGATTGCGGGATGGTGCGTGCTGGTTCCGTTTGCCTATCGGAAGGCACGAAGAACGGATGCCGCAGGGCAGTATAGCCAGGCGACCAGAAGCCTTGTGGGGTGTAGTATTCACTGTCGTAGATCTCGCTGTTTTGCTTTACCTCGCATCGCACTGCTTGGTAGAATTTGTTGAGTACTGTTGAATTTTCCATGGGTGCAAAGATAATGAGTTGCTTGCGAGGGACTACTATCAACCGAGCAAATGAGGTGGGGATCCCCGCGGAAAACCGCGGGGCACGGGGGCTGGCTTGCGCTGACCCTCGGGAACGGTGGCTTGATGGGGACCCCGCGGAAAACCGCGGGGCACGGGGGCTGGCTTGTGCTGACCCTCGGGTGACCCCTCGGGAACGGTGGCTTGATGGGGACCCCGCGGAAAACCGCGGGGCACGGGGGCTGGCTTGTGCTGAC
>NZ_JAZLLZ010000125.1:0-32395 GCF_045598405.1 Sodaliphilus sp. | reverse complement strand
GTATCGCGTTTACCCTGCCCTGCCTTCGCTTGCGCTCAGTTAGGACAGGGTTATGTGCAGAACTGCGTTCTGCGTGTCGGCTTTCAGCCTCTCTTTGCCTTATGCTTTGTGCGAGAGAAAGATTTTCATAAGGTCTGGGCGAGGACTCTGCAAAATTCTATTGCTGAATAGTAACGCTTCCACCCTCTCATTACAAAATCATGTGTGAGTGAATCCCCGCGGGGAATCTGCAAAAAAAATCTATTGTAGTATAGTTACAACAGATTGCTCTGGTTTAACTGAATAAGAAATTATTCTAACTCAACTTTAGCATGTGAAACCATTTGAGTCTCACCTATTTGCTCCGATTAGCGTCCTACTGGACGCATCTGCTTGTTGATACTATTCCCCCACCGCCACTACGTTCGGCGGTGGGGGTTATTCAGGTATTGTCCTGCTGGACAATAAATTAGTAATATTTATTATCAAATGCTAAAGTTAAGATTCTAATTATTTTAATTTCTTTCAGTTATTATTAAATCAATGAGCTCAGTGAGATCCGCGCGGGGTATCCCATTGTGGAATAGTTACAGCAATAAAAAACAATCCTAAATTTATGTAAATAACACAAAAAATATGTATATATCCTATGCTATGTAAAAATAATAATGTATCTTTGCATTAAAATAGTACAATTTCAACCTCTAAACAAATTAATGTTAACTCAAATCCTTAATGGTCACATCCTTACGCCTCAGGGATGGATAAACGGTGGTTCGTTAGTCATCGACAATGGCCATATTATCGAGGTAAAAAAAGACAGCAATCTCATCGATGGTGCCGAGCACATCGATGCCCGGGGCATGCACGTCATTCCCGGAGGCATAGAGATGCACTGCCACGGAGGCGGTGGACGCGACTTCATGGAAGGCACGCCCGAGGCATTTAAAGTGGCTTCCGAGACTCATCTCAAATATGGCACCACTGCCATCTACCCCACCCTCTCGTCATCTACGCTGCCCATGATTGAAGATGCATGCGAGACTTGCAGCGCTCTCATGAAAGAGAAAGACTCAATCATCATGGGACTGCATCTCGAAGGCCCTTACTTCAACCTCAAGAAAGCAGGTGCGCAGATGCCCGAAATCATCCGCAATCCCGACGAGAAGGAATACCGCCACATCATTGAGGACTACGACTGCATGCGTCGCTGGGACGTTGCCCCCGAGCTCCCCGGAGCCATCGAGATGGGACGCTATCTGGCCGACAAAGGCATTGTGGCAGCAATAGGACACACTGCTGCCGAGTATGAGCACGTTGCAGCTGGTTACAAGGCAGGATATAGCCTTGCAACGCACTTCTATAACGCTATGACTGGCTTCCACAACGTGCGTGAATACAAGCATGCCGGAACAGTCGAGAGCGTATATCTCATGCCCAACATGGACGTGGAAATCATCGCCGACGGCATTCACGTGCCTGCTCCCATACTGCAGCTCGTGTATCAACTCAAGGGCGTGGAACGCACGGCTCTCATCACCGATGCTCTTGCCGTTACGGCATGCGAGAATGCCAAGGCATTTGACCCGCGCGTCATCATTGAGGACGGCGTGTGCAAGCTCAGTGACCGCTCGGCACTGGCAGGAAGCGTCGCAACTATGGACCGACTCATTCGCACCATGGTGCAGATAGCAGGAATACCACTCGAAGATGCTTCACGCATGGCAAGCGAGACACCTGCACGCATCATGGGCATTCTCGACCGCAAGGGAACGCTCGAGAAAGGCAAAGACGCCGACTTCCTGTTCATGGATGCCGACCTCAACCTCAAGGCTGTTTACACAATGGGCCGCAAGGTATAAAGAAAGTCTTTTCATTATTGTTTTTATATAGTTGAAGCACCGCCGCCAGCGAATGGTAACGGTGCTTTTTTATTCTCAACCTCAGACAAAGCAAGTAACTATTTAACAGAACTTCCCCGCGCAGATCTCACTAATCTCACTGATTTAATTTAATCTAACTGAATCTGTGTTATCTGGAATCAGCGGATTTTTCTGGTTTGTGGGGCAAGAAATAGATAGGGAGAGTAGGTGAAACATCCCTATGGGGATGAGATATTGTAGGCAGCCATGTTGGCGTGCCGTGGGTACGCCGAAATGGCTGTAAAAAAGTAGATAATAATTACCCGTGCCTTTAGGTACGGAATAATGAATCAGCAAATAACTTGCTACCACAGCATGTGATATTAATTTAATCACCTTTTTATCCAATACCTAAAGGAATGGTTTTTCCTTGGAAAAAGCAAAGTCAAATGAGAAAGTGCGACCCCTTCGAGGTCGTATGGAGTGTGTTACTTTACCCGACGGTCTACGACCATCGGTTACGATGCAATATGACGACTCCGTCGTCAATTACCGCTAATCAAAAAATCAGCTAATCCCAAAATCAGCTAATACGAGAATCTACAGAACAAAATAATCCTTGCAATCTGTGAGATTCGCGCGGGGACTGGCGAGAACTAGCTACCGTATTTCATGCTGCTGGGATGGTAAACAACGTGACATCTACAAGAAAGCTGAATCGAAATAATAATCCGTGCAATCTGTGTAATCCGCGCGGGGAGTCCCATAAGGTTTGGAACTGGAAGCTCGTTATTTGAGCAGGTCACGCACTTCGTCGAGGCTGCCGTCGTTGGGGGAGGGAGTGATACCCAGCAGATGGCACACGAGGGGATAGATGCACACGTTGCGGAATGTCTCCTTGCGCTGGTAGCCATGCTTGAAGTCGGGGCCTATGGCTTGGAATGCCACCCACATGTCGCTATAAGTATGGTCAAAGCCGTGGCTGCCAGTGTTCAATCCCACCTTGCCATCGGTGAATTTCCACCCGAGGTCGGGCAGCACAATCACATCACCCATGTTCTCGTTGTTGCCATAGTTGAGATACTCGGGGCACTCTCCCTTGCGCCACACGCGCAGGTGGTCCACATTCTTGAGTGCGTTGATGCATGAGTCCACATACTCGGGTTTCTTACAATAAAGCAACGTGGGGAAATCGTTGCAGATATTGTCAACCCAAGAGCTATTAATGTATTTCTTGATGGGCACAACCCGTTCAGGACTCAGGTAGGTCATGCCATGGTCACCGGTTACGATGAAGTTGATATCATCGGCAATGGGTAGCTCCATGAGGCCTTTGTAAAGTTCCATCATCAGCGAGTCCATATACTCCATGGCACGTCGTGTGGGGCGAGAGATGGGACCATACTTGTGCCCATGAGAGTCGGGCTGCTCAAAGTAGGCCATCACCAAGTGCGGGCGTTTGTCCTCGGGCTTCTTGAGCAGCTTTATCACCTCGCTAACTCGCTCATCGGGCGTGAGCAAGGGTTTCTGGTTATAGTCTTTCCAGTAGTTGGCATGATCGCCCTGCACAGCCACGTCGCTGCCAACCCAATAGACCGTAGCACTGGTCACACCCTGATGCTTGGCTGTGAGCCACAGCGGGTCGCCGCCATACTTCTTGCCGTCGCGTGCCACATCGTTGCCCAGCGAGAAAATGCGACCGCTTTTAGCCATTTTAAACTGATTGGCAATGATTCCGTGGTGATCGGGCACGAGGCCAGTGGCTAGCGTGTAGTGGTTAGGGAACGTCTTGCTGGGGAACGACGGTGTCATCACCGCACGCACGCCGTTACGCCCCATCACCGAGAGGAAATGAGTGTCGTAGGTGTCAACGTAGTCCCAGCGGAAACCATCAAGCGACACGACCACAGTGTAACTGTCGCGACCAGCAGCCATGGAGCTGATAACAACAGCTAAAACAAGAAAAAGGGTGTACAATCGTCTCATCATAATATCTGTAATAAAGTATCCCGGAGACTCCAGATAATCCGGATATGCTGGGACTGCAAAATAATCAAATAGGGGTTGTTTCTCATTTAACGAGAAACAACCCCTGTTTATTATCTAACTCGGTTTAATTACTTCACGTGTCCGAAGTAGATACCGTTGTTAACTTGGGGAGTACCATTGTAGGTAGTCTTGCTACCGATTACTGTGAGCTCATCGCCTACCTCAAGGCCGAGTGTGGCAATGAGGTTCTTGCGAGCGTCGCCGGTAGCACCCCAGCCGGGATATGTACCGTAAACGTAGAGGCGTGCACCGCCTTCGCTTGTCAGATATAAGTTACCGTATGTAGCGTTAGCAATCTCATCGATTGTACCAGTTACCATGTAGTAAACATCCTTGTTGTCTTCCTTGGTGAGGAACTCTTCGATAGTTACCTTGGTAACAGGAATCTCATTCTTAACATCACCTGAGCCAACCTGAGGAGTACCATTGTAAGAAGTGCGCTTGCCTTCCACAGTGACAACATCGCCAACCTTGCCAGTGAAGCCTGTAGCATTGTAAACATAAACCTCACCCGAGTAGTCACGGATAGTGAAGCGACCCTTAGCAGCGTCGGTAACACCTACCACAACGCCCTCAAGGCGATATACAGTGCTATTCTCGGCAGCAGCGAGGAAGTCAGCGATATTGATGTCAACGATAGCGCCCTTCTGGCTTACTGTAGCAACTGCTGTGTATTCCTTGCCACTTGCGTCTGTTGTCTTGAAAGTAACATCAATTGAGCGATCGCCGCCAGCATTGGGAGCAGCCTTGAAGACTACAACGGGGTTAGCACCGCTGGTTACATTAACCATAGAGAGCCAGTCCTGAGCCTCGGTGGGGATAACAACGCTCACGCCGTTACCCTTGCAATCGAGGTTGAACTTAACCTCACCACCCTCAACGGGAACAGTAGCGTCGGCGGGATCAATGTCAACAACCTTGATGAGAGACTTCTCAATCTTGATAACGGTTACGTCAACAAGCTCATGAACTTCATTGGGAGGAGTACCATAAGTAGTCTTGGGACCTTCAACGGTAACAATGTCACCCACCTCGATGCCAAGGCTTGCGAAGTTCTTAGTCTGACCGTTCTTGTCGAGAGTACCGTAGATAGTGATTGTACCAGTCTCGTCGGTAAGATACCAGTTACCGTAAGTGGTGTTATAGATACCTGTACAAGTACCGGTTACGCGGTAAGTCTTGCTGTCTGCACCAGCGATAACCTGAGCACAAGTAGCGTTTTCAACCTCCTTGACACCCTGGATAACATTGATAACTTGTTCCTTACCTGCGCACAAAATTTTGACCGAGCATTCGCGACCCGAAGCACTGTCGGCCTCGAATGTAACCTTGGTTTTACCAGCTTCGCCCTTGAGAGGAGTGATCTTGAGCCAAGAGGGAATCTTGTAAGTATCCTTGGTATCTTCTGAATCATAGAATGCCCAAGGGGAATTTGCGTCCACTTCAATAGAAGCTGAAGCCACCGTTTGCTTATTTTCGGGTACGGGAAGAGATACGTATGACTGAGACACGCGAATCTCACTCAAGTAAGTAGCCTCGTCGTCGCTACAGCTCACAAGAACCATGCCCATGAGTGCAACAAACGCTGTAAATAAAAATTTATAGTTCATAGTTGTAATTGACTGTTGAATTAGTTGAAGATATACTTAACACTGAGACCCATGTTCCAAGTCTGACCAATAGCGTGGTTGGGCAGGAAGAGCTTAGTGTCGCCATTGATAGCCTTGATAGTAGAGAATGTTGCAACACCGTCAGCGTCAACACCTTCATACTTGAGGATGCGAGCGTCTGAACCAATTGCAGTGTTGAGAGTCTTGCTTACACCCCAGCTTGAGTTGAAGAGGTTGAGGAGGTTCTTGATGTCAACACCCACTTGGAGAGTGTGCTTGGTTGAGCCAATCTTGAAGTTGAAGTCGTGCTTGTAAGCGAAGTCTACGCGGTGTACCCAGGGAGAGTACAGGCTGTAACCCTCGGCATACTTGCCCTGGAACTGGCTAAGGCTCTTGTTGTTGTGGAGGAAGTCCATGAAGCGAGTCTGGTCGCTCTTAGAAACGAAACGGAATGCACCGCTCTCAACCTCAGCATCGGTGGGAACATAAATAGCGTCGTAGTTGTAACCGTCGCTGTTCATGTCGTTAACAGTCATGTAAGAGTAGTTGTAACCGCCACGCCATGCCTCGTAGAAGAATGTATAGTGGTTGTTAGCCTTGTCGTGGATTGAAGCGCTTGCCTTGAAGCGGTCGGGAGTGATGTACTGTGAGTTGTGCAGCTTGATGTGGTTGGGACCCTCTGATGTGGGAACATAAGTGAAAGCTGACTCGGCAGCACTACCGGGCATACCAGTGATCTCCTTACGCACGCTGTGAGTGTAAGAAGCGTTCAGGCTGATCCAGTCGGCGGGACGAGCGTTAAGTTCAACAACTGCACTCCAGAAGTAACCCTTGCTTGTGTTCTCGAGAACGAAAGCAGCAGTCTTGGGGTTGCGGTAACCTGCAGGATAGATAGGACGGTTGTCAGCACCGTTGAAGCGTGCGAAACCACCTGCCGAAGGAATTGACCAGTCGCTGATGCAAGCAGCGTTGATGTTCTTCTCAAAGATACCCTCAACTGTAACTGTGAAGGGGAATGAAACGGGAAGCTTGTAGTCAACAGCTACTGAGTTCTTCCATACCTGAGGCATCTTGAAGTCGGGGCTAACGGCACTGATTGTGCTGGGCTTAGCACCTTGCTCGGGAGTGATGTTCTCGGGATAACCCATCTTGATGAGTTTGTCGCGCAGAGCAGCGATGGTGGGCTTGCCGCTAGCGTCGCAAACGAGACCGCCAGCAAACTGGTTCATATCGGTATTCTTGGCATTAAGCTGTGCCTGGTACTGAACCATACCGCTGTTAGTGGGCATGTTGGTGAAGAATACGAGGGGTGAACGGCCCATGAACAGACCTGAACCACCACGAACCTTAAGGGTCTTGTCGCCGAGTACGTCCCAAGTGAAACCTACACGGGGAGATACTGTAACGTTAGCATTGGGCCACTTGCCAGTGTCGATGTGGCGCTCTTTGCCATTGTGGTCAAAGTAAGTGAGGTCATAGATAGCCTGGTTGCGCATGAGGTCGCTGTTCTGGAAGAAGAGACCGTCGAGACGCACACCCATAGTGAGTTTCAAGCGATCGCTGGGGTTCCACTCGTCGCTCAGCAGGATACCGGGCTTGTGGAAACGAACGCGAGCAGCGGGCTTGTCATTGCCGCCGTAACCGTAAGTGAGACATACTACCTCGGGAGCAGCGCCGTTGATAAAGTCGTCAACGCTGTTGTAGCGGTAGTAACCTGTACCATTGCGCATGTACTGGTTGTCGGCCATCTGGTGCTCGTAGAAGAGACCAGCAGTGAGTTTGTGCTTACCCAGGAAGTAAGTGAAGTCGTCCTTAACTTGCCAAACGGTGTTGTGAACAGCGTTGTTCCAAGTGAAGAGCTCGTAACCGAGGGCCATGTAGTTGTTGATGTCACCGCTGCCATCGAGGATGTCGATGAAGGGGAACTCTGAAGAGTTAGAAGAGCGAACGTCGTCCTTCTTGTCGAATGTGATGCGGAAGCTGTTAGACATGTTGTCGTTCAGGCGGCTGTTGAGCTCAGCAGCTACTGAGTGAACGAGGTTGTCCATGCCATACATTGAGTTAGCAAATGACATTGAGTACTGTGAAACACGGCTGTAAGCAGAACGTGTGCCACCGTCCATAGAAGAAGCATTGGGGTTGTTCCAGATGCGGTTCTTTACGTATGTGTAACGCAGTGACAGGTGATGCAAGTCGCTGATGTTCCAGTCGAGTTTAGCAAGCAGCTTGTAGTTGCTCTCGTCGGCGGGCCAGTTGGTCCAAGAACCAGTATCGTAACCATACTTAGACTTAACAAACTCGCTAACGCGCTTCAGGTCGGCGTTAGTTGTGCGAGAGATGTAGCTTTCAGCGTTGCCTACACCATTGTCAGATGCGCGCCAGCGGTTAACGATAGTGGGGATCTGCTGCATTTCGCCCGATACGAAGAAGAACAGCTTGTCCTTCACGATGGGACCACCCAGGGTAGCACCCCAAGTAGTGGTGCGGTCTTTCTCCATTGTGCTGGGAATCTGCACGTGGTCAACAGTGTAACCGCGCAGGTTCTCGTTACGGTGGAACCAGTAAGCACTACCCTTAACGGTGTTAGTACCTGACTTGGTAATAGCGTTAACGCCACCACCGATGAAGTTAGACTGGCGAACGTCGTAGGGAGAAACAACAACCTGCATTTCCTCGATAGCCTCAGTTGAGATAGGGCTGCCACCACCGGGGAGCTTGTCGCTCAGACCGAAGTCGTTGTTGAAGTTTGAACCATCGACAGTGAAGTTTGCCATACGACCGTCGCTACCAGCGATGCTCATGCCGTTGCCACCGTAGGGCGAGAGGCGAGTGAGCTCGGTGATGCTGTGGCTGATAGTAGGCATGCCCTGGATCTGTGCGCTGCTGATGTTAGTTGACGCACCTGTCTTCTCGGCAGCAAACTTTGAACCAACTGCGGTAACAACAACCTCGGTGAGTTGTGTTGCGTCGTTAGTCATGTTCACGGGGACATTAGTAGTCTCACCGAGAGCGAGTGTAATGCCCTCGATAGTCTTGGTCTTGTAACCTACGTAAGAAACCTCTACCTTGTAGGGGCCACCAGTACGCATACCCTGGATGGCGAAACGACCATCAAGGTTAGACACGGCATTGTACTTAGTTCCTGAAGGGGTGTGAACGGCAGTAACCGTTGCACCAATCAGGGTTTCATTGTTCTCGTCGGTAACAAGACCCGACATTGCCGAGGTAGTTACCTGCGCATTCATTGAAAATGCCACGAAGAGCATCACAATGAGTGACAAAAACTTAATTTTCTTTACCATGATTGATAATAAAAAGAAATTAAATTAAAATATTAATAAAAAGTTATGTTGTTTGTTTATTGCTGATGCACACAAGTGTACATAAACAATAATCGCCACAACATAAGCCTCGTTTATATCTCTGTCGTAGCGTAGTTTTATCCATAAAGTAATGATTAACAGACGTGTGATGCAAGAATGTGCCAAAACCCGCGTCGGCCGTCAAAGCCCGCGTGCTTGTTGAGTTGTTGTTACGCATACCAAACACCACTGTTTTGTGTTGCATTTATCTATAATAAAATCATTTAGCAACGATAAGTAAATTCCTCTCGTCTATTTACGCTACAAAGGTAGTCATAATTTCAGATATAAACGCACGAAAAGTTAAATTTAACTCAATTAACATAAACCAAAGGCCGCCGTTAACATTTCACACAAGGACATTACCCATGACAACCCGGTACATACTACAAGCGAAGCGCAGTAGGGATAGTTGTCGACACCCTTCCCTCTTGTGCCAACACAAACAAAACTCCCCCGGCGGGAGTGCCGAGGGAGCATATAGTTGGATTTATATCAACTAAACTATTACTTGATAGCCTGGCCTGCTACGTTGAACTTAACGCCGTCCTTAACGATAACTACCTGACCATTCTCGATCATCTTAACAGCCTTGCTAGTCTTTTCTACGTGGAGGTCGTTAACAGCTGTAACGGGATTATTGCTGTACTTAATAGTTGCGCCAAGCGCTTTGCTGTCAGCATCTGCAAGATAGCTTGAGAAGCGGAGACCACCATACTGGCTTAAATAAGCAAATACTGCAAAGGGCTCAGTGTAAATTGTTACATCATCACCTTCCTCGATCTGCAAACCTTCAAGAGCGGGCATGCCTGTGGGTGAAGAGGCAAGTGTGTAATAGTACCACTGAGATGCGCCTGTAGTTTCGTCAGTATCCCAAACAATAGATGTCAGAGAACCTAAACCAAAGCCATAGTTTGAACCTTGACCATAATTTGTTGAGTAAGCGATGCCTTCCTGGCCAAAGGTAACATTACCCTGAGCGTCCACTGTGTAGCTTACAAAACCATTTTCGATACCATATACAACACCACCGTTTCCTTCTTCGTTTGCTTCAACACAGAGTGCATAGTTTACAGGAGCATTGTCGTCATAGTCAAATGCTTCAAATGTAGCGTTTGCTTTCTTGAGAACGCAAGGCTTTGAGTGGTAGGGGGTTAAATTGTAGTTACCGTTGCTATACTCGGGAATACCGCGCAACAGACCAGAACCAGAAGTCTGAACCAGATTGCCGTCCTCGTCCATAGCAAATGTGATGGGAGTGCGAACAATAGGAGTTGTCGAGTAGTCATCTGCATTAGCAAGAACGATTTTGCCATAAGTTGTGTGAGTGTCCATTGTCTGGTCGGGAGCGATAGTCAGGACACCGTTTTCAAATGTTGCAGCAAGAGGACAAGCCTTGCCAGTGAAATTTGACATCAGATTAGAAACAACGTAGCCGCCATTTTCGTCTTTTTCAATAACTACTTCATAGGCAGTTTGAACCTTATCATTATAGTTAGTGTGCTTAGAGCCATAGTTGTTTGATGTGGCAAGAATATAAGTGCCAGCTACATCCTTAGCATCAGCCTTAACAGCGGGAGCCTTCAGGGGAGCTACAGCAGCAGTTACCTGAATCGGTTCATTAGAAATTTGATCTTCGCCAACAGAAGTTACGAAGTTTGCTGTGTTCATAACATTTGCACTTGCAGTAATAGCGGTTGCAGCTGCAACAAGAAGTAAACTTTTCTTCATACGTTATAATATTTAATAGTTAATAATTCCCTATTTGTAAAAACATGGCGTAAAATTAAAAAAAAATCCACATTTACAAAATAATTGCAACAAAAATTTGCAAAATAATTATGTTTTAACCACTTTTTGCCACCATTTGGTATAATAACCTAAGCAAAATTGCAATAAGAATTAATAAATTATAAGAAAAGCCACAAGTTCAGCAATAGAACCCGTGGCTTTGTATCACGTTTGTAAGGCAATCGTCAAAGTCAACTTTAAACTCTTATAAGTTAAACTTTTAAACTCTTAATCCTTTAAACTTTTTAATTACTTGATAGTCTGGCCTGCTACGTTGAACTTAACGCCGTCCTTAACGATAACTACCTGGCCGTTCTCAATCATCTTAACAGCCTTGCTAGTCTTCTCAACGTTGATGTCGTTGATTGCAGTGGGAGTGTCAACGGGGAATGTTACAACGCAGTTAGACTTAACGCTGTTGAGGATGTAGTAAGTGGGGCTTGCACCTGTTGTGGGCAGGATGAAAGTCCAGTGGGGCATTACGAGAGTACCTTCCTCTGCATCGATAACGCCTGTGGGACCTACGTTAGTATAGAAATGACCTTCGTCGTCAAGGTCGGTTGCAAATGCCAGTGCATAGCTGCTGCTGTAGTAGTAAACCTTGTCGTTGCTGAACTGAACATTGCCCTGTGCATCAGCTGTGAAGGGAAGCCAAGTCATGTCGTCGAAACCGTAAACAGCACCGCCAGTTACATTGCCATCGGCATCCTTAACGAGCTTAACGCTAGTGTTGTAAGTCTCGGTTGCGGGATCTTTAGGAGTACCACTGGGGTTGAGTGCGTCGAATGTGCAAGTGCCGTTAACAGGCTGGAAGCTATAGTTACTGTAGGTGTCACCCAGAGCATAACCAGCATAGTTACCTGAAACGAGAAGCATAGCTACCTCGAGGCTGGGATCAAGAGTGAGAGAGCCGTCTTCTCCAACGGTCAGAACGAGGTCATAGAGATCCTGGTCGTCCATAGCAAAAAGACATGCGGGACCGTAAGTTGAGTGGTTGTAAACTTGCTGGCCCGCGGGGATGGTGAGTTGACCATTAGCATAAGTTGCAGTAACAGTAGCATCAAGACCAAAGACAGCACCTTTCACTGTGTAAGAGTTAGCAGCAGTGGGGTTAGCCTCGATAACAACAGCACCGCAAGAGTTAACGGGATCTTCGGTAACAGCTGCGCCAACATATTCGCCAGCGAGGTCAGCAGCCTCGTTGAGAGAAAGGTTGCTTGAAGTAACAGTTGTTGACTTAACATTCAAAGAGTGCTTTGTAGTACCCAAAGTAAAGTTCTTCTCACCTGCAGTAAGACCTGCAGCACTTGCTGTCATAGCAACAGCAGCAGCTGATAAAAGTAAAAATTTCTTCATAATAAAAAGTATTTAAAATTAAATATTAAAATTTCCCAAATCTCAGACAAACCAAGGCAAAATGCGAGTATCTTTAACTTGTTGTTTTGATTTGCTTACAAAATTACAACATTATATCGTAAAAAACAAAAGAAATAACAAAAAAGTGCAGTATTTTGCACAAAATGGGCATACTTATTCGTATATGGACCAGTGAAGTGGAAAAATGGAATATAAACTCAAGTTGTAATAGTTGTTATGAAAATGGATATAGGAATATTTTGCAGTTTACCTTGCCAGTGATTGAATGTTTTTGTGTAACTTTGCACTTTATATAATATTAATGTGAAAAATGGAAAGCAATCCTACCGAATTTGAACAGAATCTGCTCAAGGACTTATATAGTTATCTCAAGCTTCATGGCGAGGTGGACAGTATCATGCCCGATGCTCCCGATATTGAAGAGAAATGGGTGGCAGTGGCAAACTCCTACATGCCCGATGGCATCAGGGAGTTCCAGCAGTACCCCATGACTTCGATAGGCTGGATGATGTATGTGGGCATGGCGGTGGCACAGTTGTGGGACGTTGACTGGGAAAAATACTCTCAGGTTGAGGATCTCTATGTGATGCTGCGCGATGTGCGTGGATATGACGAGACCGATGAGTATATCTCGCAAGAAGTGCTCGGGCTAGACGAGAAGAAACAAGAGGAGTTGTCTAAACTAGTGGGCAACTGCGCGGCCCGCACCTATAACTACTTGCTGCACCAAAATTTAGAGCCAGGCACAGCTCAGGCGTTGCAAGGCTACCTGGGGTGCCTGCACCAGATGTATCTGATGGGCGCATGTGTGCAACTGCACCGCCTAGGGTATCACATGGTAAAGGTTTAAAGGTTTAAGGGTTTAATAGATAATTCGATATTTCGAAAAAGTGAAACCGAAATGAAAAAGATAACTATACTGGTTCCTTGCTATAATGAGGAGAAGTCGCTGCCTTTGCTGCACGTGCGGCTTGCCACGCTCATGGACAGCATGACGGCCTATGAGTGGGAACTGCTGCTGGTGAATGATGGCAGCAGTGACAAGACGATGGACGTGGTGCGCGAGTTGCGTGCCATGGACAGCCGCGTGGGCTACATCGACTTGTCGCGCAACTTCGGCAAGGAGCGTGCTATGCTTGCCGGCATGGATCATGCCACTGGCGACTGTATGGTGATAATGGATGCCGACCTGCAGGATCCGCCCGAGGTGATCCCCGAGATGATCAAGCACTGGGAGGACGGATGGGAGGACGTATATGCCCGACGCATTTCGCGTGGCAAGGAGTCGTGGCTGCGACGCAAACTCTCGCTGTGCTACTACAGCGTGCTGCAAAAGACCACTAAGGTGGATGTGTTGCAAAATGTGGGCGACTTTCGACTCATCGACCGCAAGTGCATTGATGCCTTGAAGCAGATGCGCGAGTGTGAGCGTTACACCAAGGGTTTGTTCTCGTGGATGGGCTTCAAGAAAAAGGAAATCACCTTTGACCGCCACGACCGTGCGGCAGGAGAGTCATCGTTTGATTTCTTCAAACTCATGTTGCTGGGCATTGACGGCATCACCTCGTTCACTACTGCTCCGCTGCGTTTTGCAACGGTGCTGGGCTTCGCGGTGTCGGTATTTGCTTTTATCTACATGTGCTATGTGCTGGTGAAGACATTGATATGGGGTGATCCGGTGGCAGGCTACCCCACACTGATAATCGTGATACTTTTCCTGGGTGGCGTGCAACTGATATCACTGGGGATCATAGGCGAATATCTAGGACGCATCTTCAACGAGACAAAAGACCGTCCTGTGTATATCGTGAGAGAAAAGGAAATGTAGAGCCCCCACCCTATGTAACCTATGTAGCCTATATAAAAAAATCAAGATGAAAAAAATACTGAAAGACAAATGGTACTGGCTGACGCTCGGGCTGATGAGCGCGCTGTTTTATGTGCTCAACCTTAACACAGCGATGTGGGGCGACGATTACCTGTACACATTGTTACCCAAGGACTGGCTGGTGCGTTGCACTACCGTGGGCCAATACATCAAGACGATGCCCGCATTCTATATGCACGTGAACGGCCGCATTGCCGACATGATGTTGCGCTTCACCACTAGCCTGCTGGGCATGCAGGTGTTTAATGTGATGAACACACTGGTGTTTGCGCTGATGGTGCATCTCATGGCATCGATAGTGTCGCGCAAGCGCAGCGTGTGGCTGCTGCTTCTCATCGAGGCATACGTGCTGCTGCTCATTCCGTTCCCCGGCGAGACAATGCTGTGGATGGCAGGGGCATTCAACTATATGTGGTCGTGCACGGCCACGCTGGCGGTGGTAAAACTGCTGCTAGTGTATGGCGACAGGGAGGACCATGGCCCTTTGCGATGGTGGCAAGGCATGCTGCTGGGTGTAGCAGGTTTTGTGGCCGGAGCGATGAACGAAAGTTTCTCGGCAGCCGTGGTTGCAGGCCTGGTGTGCTACTGCACTATTTATCGCAAGAAACTGTGTGCAGCTCAATGGATAATAATAGCCGCTTATGTGCTTGGGCTCGTGCTTGTGGTGCTGTCGCCCGGTGCATGGGCTCGTCTGGACACCGGCGCTGCCGTGAACTTCAAAATGGGCACGATGCAGCTGCTCACACAGCGTGTGTATAACCAGATGACCAAGACTTGCCACTTCATCACGCCCGTGCTGGGATTCGTGGTGGTGGCGTTGCTGCTGTGGCGCAAGGGCATCAAGCACGCATCCTCCAATGTGCTGCACTGGCTGCTTGCGGGCGCGATGGTGTCGGTGCTGGTATTCGGCCTGATTACCTACAGGGCCTACATGTGGTACTCTGTGGTGGGTTTGCTTGTGATAGCTGTTCCGCTTGCCTCATGGCTCGACGAGAGAGTGCGCTGGCAGCGTGTGCTAGCTGCTGTGTGCACTATCGCATGCATCTACCCCGCGGTGATGGCCGTGCAGGAAACCGCCGAGTGCAAGGCTTTTGACGACCAGATGGTGAGCGACATCATGGAGTCGCCCGATGGCGTGGTGCTTGCCCGCAGAGGGCCGTCGCGCGCCAACTTCTGCCATGTGCAAACCTATGACAATCGCGAGAGCACTTGGCGCAATCAGTTCATGAGCAGATATTATGGCAAGGACAATGTGCAATTTGTCGATTCTATGGTATATGCCCATTACAGAGACACCTGTCTGTTTATGGACGGAGCACAAAAACTTGATTTTGAGAGCAGTTACCCTCAGTATATCCCTGCCTTATATTCGCTTGGAAAAGCCGCGTGTGTGGTCGCTCCGGTTGACTACGGCAAGGTGACCGAAGACCGCGGCGGCATTTCGCGCATGTATTTCAAAGACCTGGCAGCCTATGTGGGCAGCGAGCGCATTGAGCAGCAGAAACTATACGGGACCTACCGCGAATTTGTGCCATGCCGTGTGTATCACCTGATGCGTGACGGCAAGGCCTATCTCGTGGCTCCCGCCTTGAGCGACAGCGTAGTGAGCATAGATATTGACGCCAGGGTTGACGGCAAGGAACTGTATATTTCATTTACCCGTAAGTGACATGGCAAGCGAGTGGGATAAGATAATCATAGGCATAGACCCTGGCACTAACGTGATGGGGTACGGCCTGCTGGGTATCAAGAGCAAGAAACCGCAGCTCATAGCCATGGGCGTGATAAAACTTAACCGCATGGACGACCACTACATGAGGCTGCGTCACATCTTCGACAGGGTGAGCGGACTGATTGACTCTTATCTGCCCGACGAAATGGCTATTGAGGCACCGTTTTTCGGTGTTAACGTGCAGTCAATGCTCAAGCTGGGGCGTGCACAAGGCGTGGCAATGGTGGCTGCGCTCAAGCATGATGTGCCCATCGCCGAATATGAACCTCGCAAGATAAAGATGGCGATAACGAGCAACGGCGGCGCGAGCAAGGAACAAGTGGCGGCGATGCTGCAACGCACGCTCAAGATCGACAAGGAGGAGATGCCTGATTTCCTGGATGCGACCGATGCGCTTGCCGCAGCGCTGTGCCACTTCTATGAGAGCAGCAAGCCCGTCACTGCCAGCGGCGACGCCAAGTCATGGAAAGCATTCGTGAACCAAAACCCCGATAGAGTGAAAAAATAACTTACTTCTTGACAGTAACTTTGCGGGGGCGGCTGGTGTTGAACTGGTCGTTGATGAGGCTGCGTGCGGGATCAAAGTACTTGCACTTGACGCCAGCTAGCTCTAGGATGAGGTGCGGAATGTCGTCGGTCTGGAACGGACGATGTGCAGCCATCTGGATTTTCTCCACCATCTCGGGGTGAAGTTCTTTGTACCTCGGAGAGTACCATATCCACATGGGGACTTGATATTGCGACTCTATCATGGCAGGGGTCTTGTCATCGTGCACACGCCCCAATGTCTTGCCGTCGTCGTAGGCATTCTCGCCGTGATCGCTTGCAAACACAAGCACTACATCCTGCTGGACATAACGGTCGAACAAAACCCCGAAAATGGAATCTTGATAGAGCGTGCTGTTGTCGTAATGCGCGACAACTTGCTTTTGGTCGGCCGATAGTTCGGTGCGGTCGCGATAATCGGCGGCAGTGAAGTGTGCATGACTGGCGGGATAGCTGCAGTCGTAGGCCACATGCTGGCCTCGCACGTGGAAGATGTTGAGGTTTAACTTGCCAGGGGTGATGGCTTGGTCGAGTTCGGCAAGAAGAGCGTCGTCGTAGTCGTGAGATGCAGGCGTTTGGTAGTCAAGCAACAGGTGCGAGACGCGAGGATCGCGCATGAAGAAACCTCCGGTGCTGTTCCACACATTGTGCTCGGTGGCAGCATACTGGTTGGTGACGAAAGACACACGATATCCTGCTTGTTTCATGAGTTGCATGACCATGGGAGCCGAGGTCCAGGTGCCTGGTTGCTCTATACTGTGCAATGAGAGCATGTTTTTTATCACTTCGGAAGTTTGGGTGGCAGTTGTCACAGCATCGTCGATGACGGTGAGATTGCCTTCGCGCAGCTCCTGCATGAGTCGTGGCGTGGTGGCCTTGTTGTAACCATACACCTGGGCATGGCGCTTGATGAAACTTTCGCCAATAAACAGGATTATGCAGGGTGACGTGTGGCTGCACGAATCGATGCGAGCATTTTTGCTGGTGTTGAGCAGCTCGTCGCACTGGAGTGTGGAGAGGTGATAGAGCTTGAGTCCGAAAACTAGCCTGGTAATACTAGTCTTGGAGTAGTGACTTCCATGTTCCCTGCCATAGATGTAACGCATCTCAAAGTCATACAAGTCGTGCGCAAGCAATACGTTACCTATGTAGTACTGTGCTGGAATCCAACCCGAATATACGAAATGAGCTATGACAGCTAGAACAACCATGCAGGAAACACACTTGCTACCGAGGGACTTGCGCATGTCAAAGTCTCCCCATCGAGCTTTGACAGCGTGAAGTGCTAGGGCAAGGATGATGAAGCAAGAAAGCAAGACAACGAACTTGATGTTGTGCATCTGAAACACGAAGGTGTCAAGAAACTGCGACGTCTCACTAGGACTGCTCTCGAGCATGAGCCTGAAGACCTCGCCCATGAAGTCGAGGTTGAATTGCGTCATGAGAAAGGCCTCAATAATGGCGAGAGTCCCCATGACAACAAGTGCGGCCAGTGACACGATGGTGCGCGCTTTGCCACACAGGAATGACAGCAGCATGGCAATGACATATAACTCGGGCATTGCATCCTTGAGAAGAACAGTGCCTCCGTTGACCAACAACTTCACTGCCACATACAACGCAAGCATCGACACAAAGAATGGCCAGCAGTGGGTGAACGGGCGCAAGAGGAAGCCTGCGACAGCCCACGCGGTTTTCTGCACTTTGGTGAGGATGCTTTGTTGCATTATGCTTTATTATTAAAGGAGGTGGACGCTCGGTGCATCCACCTCCGTATTAGTGTTGGGTCAAGTGCGATGGATTTACTTGACGATTACTTTCTTTGACTGGTTGCCCACAGCAACGATGTAGGTTCCGGCAGGCAGGTTGAAAGAACGCTGGCCCTTAACCTTGACGCTAGCCACCTCGTTTGCATCGATGTCGTAGATAGCCACCTTGGCGTTGCGTGTGGTGTTGATCATCACGCTGCCAGCAGTAGCCACTGCATCCCAGTCACGGTCGGCGTTGAGCACGTTGATGGGAGCGCTGGCAACAGGATTGTTGGTGATAGCGATGTCATCGATATTGCCACGCTTGCCTGCTGTCTGCACAAAGCGGAAACGCACGTTGCCTGTGTAGTTGACATCAGTGCTGAACTGTGAGAGTTGAGTGTCAGTAATAGTGAAACTCTTTACGGGAGACCAAGATTTGCCACCGTCGATTGATGCTTCGAGAGAAAGGGTGACATCACCGTCGCCACTCCAAGCCGATGCGTAGAAGCTCACCTTGCTTGCGCCAGATGCAATATCTTCGGTCATCTCAAGTTTACTAGAACCATTTTTGCCAAGACGAGCGCTCAAGTCTCCATGTTTTTTATCGGTACCTCCATAAACTCCCATGTCGGTGATGTACCATGCGAAGGTGTTTCCCTGTAATGCTTGGGTCTTGTATCCAAAGTTGTTTTCACATCCCTCAAAGTCCTCGGTGAATGTTTCTTTCTGTGCCGGGGGTGTGGGAGGTTGATGACCCAGGAGTACATTGATGAGTGCGTTGATGTCGGTAACGTCGATGTTTCCGTCGCCGTTGACATCCTCACGTCCGTTCCATAAACCCTGGTTGCCTTTAAGCACGCTGTTTACCACACAGTTTACGTCGGCAATATCAACTTCGCCGTCATCGTTGACATCGCCATAGATGGGTGCTGTGTTGCGCACCACCTCGGCAACAACCACCTGCTCGTCACCGCTGTAAGTAGCCGAGTAAGCACGGAGGGTTGCAAGGAATTCGCCGGTTGTGCTCACGTCGTTGAGGCGGATGAAGAAGTCCTCGCCGTCGCTGTCGATGGTGAGCGAGTTGGTCCAGTTGACCTTGTCAAGGCTGATGTCAAACTTGTTGTCTTCGCTATTGACTGTTAGCGTGATGGCCTCATTAACGTTCTCGGTATATACGCGAGCCTCAAGCACAGGAAGGGTAGCTTGACCACGTGTAGCCTTGATGCTGAATCCACCGTCGTTAAGGATGTCGATGATGTGATCAACGTCGAGGGTTGTCACTTCCACTTTGTTGCTCTCAAGCACGTTGCTGGTGAGCTGGATGTAGTAGGTTGTGAGAGGCTTGAGTCCTGTCACATTATAGCTCTGCGCGCTAGCCTTGACTGAATGGGGATAGCCGCTTACCAGAGTCTTGCCGTCTGACTCATAAACACGCAGGCTGTAGTACTCGTTGTCGTTTTGGTTTGTCCACCTAGCAGTGAACGATGTGGGGCCCACATTAGTAACCGATGCAGGTATGCCAGTGAGCACGGTAGCCTTGATGGGCACGCGTACTGTGCTGGTCTCGCTGCTCTCGATGGTGAGCGTTGCGGTATAGGTGCCGGCTGTTGCGGGCGAAGCATAGTAAACCTTGATGGTTTTGCCTGCCATTGCCTCTTCCTTGCTGATGGTCTCTTCGTCGATGGTGAAGCCGTTGCCGTTGACAGAGAGTTCCAGATCCTCGGTGAGGTTGACACCCTTGACCACAACTTCGGTAGAAGATATGCTGTTAACGGCAACGATACCAAAGTCGATGGTAGAGTTGCTAGAGGGTGCCACGATAGCAGGATCTTGTGTAGCGTTGGCATACCAGGGTTGGTCCTTCTTGCCGCCCCAAATGTATTCAGCAAGCTCGGGGTGGTCAACGAATGGGTTGCGGTTGTTCTGCTTGTACTTGCCGCCGTTGCCGTCACACACGGCCTGATTGCGCTTTGTCTCTTTTTCACTCACAGGGTCGAGTTTGTTCCACTCAAGGAGCATATTGATTGCCCAAGTTGAGAAAGCTGGATAGGATGTCTTGTTGAGCATGTCGCTGTTCCAGCTGGCAATACGACTGTTATAAGCCGCTGCCATGTAGAAATACATGCGAGCAAAGTCACCCTTGTAGATGTCGTCGGGTTCAAACACTGTTCCGCTGTAGCCGCTGTAAGTTGACTTGCCGAGCTTGCCCAGAGGCTGTGCCTTGCTGGTGCCTGTCAGGTAAGTACCGTTAGCACACACGCCGAAAGGGTAGTTGCTGCGCTGGTTGTTCACCTTACCGTCGGTGGGAACGATGTGGAAAGCATCGCTCACCATGGGACTGGCATCGTTGAACCAGCTCTTGGGGAACGAGTGCTCACGGTTGTAGCAGTCGCCCACGCTCGAGTAAGATCCGCACTGATTAGTACCAGGTTTGAACTTTGCGGTTGAATACATGTCGAGGATGTATCCGTCGCTACCCACGTCAGAATATTTGTAAAGGTCCCACAGTCCGTCATAAGATATTGTGGTGTGGTTGCCCACGATGCCCTCAAGGGCTTTGAGCAGAGCTTGACCGCTCTTTCCCTCGGCCGCGCTGTAGTAGCCTGTGGGCTCGGCAGCCTGTGTTGTGAGGGCAACAAGCATCACTGCTATCGCCCACAGTTTGTAAAGGTGATTCTTAATCATGTTAATCGTCGTTTTTTTAGAGGTTTATTTCCGTTGTTATTTAGTCTTTTTTGTTTCGTTTTGCTGGTTTTCCTTTTTCACCTTCCCGGCGAGCATGCCGCATGCAGCCGAGATGTCCTCGCCACGACTGCGGCGAATGGTGCATGTGACGCCCTTGCTGTTGAGGTAGTCGCGGAAGTAGGCCATGCGCTCATCGCTGCTGGTGCGCAGCTTGGGAGTGTCGGGAATCATGTGGTAGCGAATGAGGTTGACACGCACGTGCTCATCGGGGATAATCTCGCGCAGAGCCTCGGCGTGCTTGATGTCGTCGTTAAACCAGTTCCACATGATGTACTCAATCGAGAGACGGCGCTGGTGGGCCCAGTCGTAACGCGAGAGCATCTCCATGACGTCCTTGATCTGGTAAATCTTCTCAAGCGGCATGATAGACTGGCGCTCCTCATGCACTGCATCATGAACGCTCACAGCCACGTGCACGCTTGTTTTCTCAACCAGTGTCTTGAGTTCAGGCTTCTTGCCCACGGTAGAAACGGTGATGCGCTTGGGGCTCCATGCAAGTCCCCATGACTCGGTGAGAATCTCGATGACCTTCATCACCTCGTCGAGGTTGTCAAGAGGCTCGCCCATGCCCATGAACACAACGTTGGTGAGCGACTCGCTTTCGGGAATGCTGAGCACCTGGTTAATGATTTCGTTGGCTGTGAGATTACCATGGAACCCCTGGCGTCCGGTCATGCAGAAGTAGCAATTCATGCGGCATCCTTTTTGAGAGGATATACACAGCGTGGCGCGGTCGTCCTCGGGGATGTAAACGCTCTCAATGGCCTTTCCCTCGCCCACATCGAAGAGATACTTGACGGTTCCGTCCTCGCTGCGATGAGCCTCAGCAGGTTGCTTGAGTCCCACTACAAACCTGGATTCCAGTTTCTCGCGATTAGCTTTGGAGATATTGAGCATCTCGTCAAAAGTAGAGACGCGCTTGCCATAGATCCACTGTGCTAGCTGGGTTGCTGTAAACTTGGGCATGCCTAGCTCGGCTGTGACCTCGCGCAGTTCGCGCAAGTTCATGCCTGCAAGTGGTTTACGTTGGTTTCTTTTAATTTCCATAAAGAGTGTTATAATAGTTTTGTTTGATTCTTTTTTGTAACTTGCAAATTTACGAATATTTTTTTATTAATGTGTTAAATATGGAATGTTTTTTGTGCAAGCAATTATTATTTCCTGGTAAAATCATATCCAAAATAGACTAAAATGAAGGGGAAAGAACAAAAACCATACATATACCGGCGGCCAACATCTTCTGCAAGAAAAAAGTGAGACGGCACTTCGCAGCGACGCCTCACAAAATCTACAATCTATAAAAACATAATGTATGATATCTAGCGGTACCTAGACCCGCGCCACAGGTGCAACACCTGGTCAAAGCGTGTCGTAGGGGAGCGATGCCAGCACTTTGCCGAACTGCTTGGCAGCCTCGGTGATCTGCGGGCTTACCATTGTCTTGACAAAGAATGGCAGGTCGGCCTCAAGAATCGAAACAAGCTCGGTTGAATTTTCCGAGAGTTCTTTGAGCTTAATCACGAGGTTGAATTTCACTGGCGAGTTGAGCGCCGAGTACACAATCTCCTTGGGTGCCACAGTTGCCGCGTGGTTGATGCCAAAAGAAATGGCTCCCATGGGGCTCTCGATGTCAATGTGGTCGCCCTCAAACTTGAGTTTGTCGAGGTTCTTGCGAGCCTCCTCGGGCAGGCGGTCGGCGTTCTCGTCGATGAGTTTCTTGTAAAGACTGGGATCAGAGAGTTTGCTGAACACAGTGTTTATGCTAGTGTTGATGCAGTGTGCATCGCTTTTGAATTTGTCCATTTACTCGGTTTTCTATAAATAGAGATTAGTCAATAGTCATACCAGCGGGAACCCAGTGCTCGGGATCTTCACGCCACTGGTGCAGTGTCTCGATGTCGCTCTCCTTGATGTAGTTGGTCTTTACCGCTGCCTGAATCATTGCTGTGTAGTTGCTGATAGTAAGCAGTTTGACACCAGCATCTTCAAACGCCTGTGTCGCCACTGGGAATTCGTAAGTGAAGATTGCAACCATACCCACGACTTCTCCTCCAGCATCCTTAACAGCCTGTGCTGCCTTGAGACTGCTCTTGCCGGTAGAGACAAGGTCTTCAACGATCACCACCTTCTGCCCGGGCTTGATGTTGCCCTCGATGAGGTTTTCCAGACCATGGTCTTTAGGTGTAGAGCGCACATAAACAAAAGGCAGGTTCAACGTGTCGGCCACGAGAGCACCCTGCGCGATTGCACCGGTTGCAACGCCAGCCACCACCTCGGCATCGCCAAAGTTCTCCATGATGATGCGTGAGAGTTGCACCTTGATGAAGTTGCGCACGTCGGGGTAAGAAAGCGTGCGACGATTGTCGGTATAGATGGGGGAATTCCATCCCGATGCCCATACAAACGGAAGTGTGGGTTGTAACTTAATCGCACTGATTCTCAATAGTTTCTCTGCAAGAAGCAAGTCTATTTGTTTCATGACTTATGGCTATTCTTTGGTAATTAAACTGATTGTTTGTGCAAAGATACAAAATCTATTCTATATAATGAAATATTTTCAACTTTTTATAATTACCGCCTGTTTATCTTGTTGCCGAGACGAAGCGGTTGTTGCCAAATGAGTCGCGGGTGACGACCACGTTTTCATATCCCAGGCGGGTGAGCAGCGCGGCTGTTTCGTTGCCAAACTGGCGGTTGATCTCGAAGTACAGTCTGCCCCCGGGTTTGAGCGCGCGGAGCGCATACCTTGCTATGGAATTGTAGAAACGAAGCGGATCGTCGTCAGGCACAAAGAGTGCTGCGTGAGGCTCATAATCAAGGACATTGGGTTCCATGAAGGATTTTTCGCTGTCGCGCACGTAGGGCGGATTGCTCACCACGATATCAAGAGGCTCGCATCCCAAGTCAGTCAAATGGAGCGCATCGGCTTGAATAAAATCCACCTTTGCCTTATTGTCTTTTGCGTTTGTTTCAGCCACAGCAAGAGCTTCGGCCGAGATATCGATTGCGGTGACGCGAGCAAACTTCATAGCCAGTGCAAGCGAAATAGCTATACACCCACTACCCGTGCCTATATCAAGCACTTGCAAGTCGCTAGCTTTATTCTCGTCCACAATCATATCCACCAGTTGCTCGGTCTCGGGACGAGGAATAAGCGTGTGACGCGTTACTGTAAAATCACGTCCACAGAAATACGCCTTGCCCAAGACGTGCTGGATGGGCTCGTTGCGCCTGAGTCGCGCAAGTGCAGATTCTATCTTCTCGGGCACAAAATCAGGCAGTACGCTATCGCCCCGCAATATAATATCGACCGGGTCGTAGTTCATGTAGTGCTTCATCATCATGCGCGCTACGACCTGCGACTCGCCTGCGTCCATGACCGCCGACAATTCGGCCTTGATGTGGGCTAATGCTTGATTGACGTTCATAAAATCAAGGTTGAATGTTGAGATGCCAAAGTTACATCAAAAAAACCAATTCCGGACAATAATGAGCCCAAAAACGATAGCAAATGCGTTAAAAAGGCGTAAAAAAAGTGCTTCGAGTGCTTTATTGTCTTAAATTGCTTATGGAATATAACGCGTGCACGGAAAATTTTATTTATATTTGCAGTTTGAAACAAAGCAATAAATACAGATGAAGAAAAAATACCTACTATATTCGCTCTTTGCGGCTCTGCTGTCGCTCAGTATTGCGTCGTGTAAAGACAGTAAAAACGAACCGTCGCATAACACAATTTACAGCACAAGCCCCACAAGCGCACAACTCACCCATTTCGCGCTAAAGCCCAATGTCAAAGTGCTTGCCAACCTGGATTCTGTTCACTTTGTGATCGACCAGGAGAAGGGGTTGGTCTATAACGTCGATTCATTGCCCAAGGGCACCAACGTGACCAAGTTGCTCGTGTCTATGCAGTTCGGCACATCGGTAAACAAGGCACAATTTGTAGTGAGCGACGGTGAGGTCATCAAGGAAGAGAAAACCATCGACTATAGCGACACATCGACCGATAGCATCGACTTCTCTGGCAAGGTGGTGCTCAAAGTGACCTCGGCCAACGGCCAGAACATCGTGACCTACGATGTGAATGTGAACGTACACAACGAGAACCCCGACACACTGCTATTCCCCATGACAGAGCGCCGCGACCTTCCCGCTGCCGGCGACAGCAATTACGCACTGGGTATGGTTCAATTCAACGACCAGTTCTACAGTCTTGTGAACAACAGCAACGGCCGATATGTGTGCACTGCACCGACACCCGCCGGAAAATGGTCAACCGAGAAGGTTGAACTGCCTTTCGTTCCTGTGGAGGGAAGTCTCACTGCCACAACCGATGCCATGTATGTACTTGATGAAAACGGCAACCTGTATGCCTCGCAAGATGCCAAGACATGGACATCGACAGGCGCTGTGTGGACCTCTGTGCTTGGAGCCTATGGCGACCGCCTGCTGGGTCTGACCCGTGCCAGCGGCACCTTGTGCACCGACGAGTATCCCCGCCGTGCCGACTTCACCCCTGCCAAGGCACCCGAAGGCTTCCCCGTGGAAGGATACAGCCAGATGATGGTCGTGTCTAACGATTGGGCTGTCAATCCAGTGGCAATCATGGTGGGAGGCACCGATGAGCATGGCAAACTGAGCAACGCCACATGGGGCTACGACGGCAGCATCTGGGCAAAGATGAACTCTAACGTCAACAACTCGATGCCTGCTATTACCGGAGCAACTCTGGTGAGCTACTGCACCTACGAACTGAACAATGTGACCCAAGTTGCGACCAAGAAAAACTCTTGGCTCGTGATGGGCGGTCGCCTCGCCGATGGTTCTTTCAACCGCAAGACTTACACATCACGCAACCTGGGCATCACGTGGACAACGGCCGCTAAAAGCCTCCAGCTGCCCGACTACATGCCCGCATTCAGCGGCGCGCTGGGATTTGTGTGCACCGAGACCATGAGCCTCAAAGCTCCGTCACGCATTGCGAAACCCATCACCGAGTGGGAAGTACCCTACTTGTATATCGTGGGCGGCAACGATGTTAACGGACTGCTGCACAACAACGTGTGGAAGGGCACAATCACCCGTCTCACTTACAGACCCTTATATTAAGCAGATTTAATGAAGAGGATTATTGTCATATTACTTGCTGTGGCATCATTGCTGATGCTGGAATCCCGTGCGCAGGACTACCGTTTCGAGGTGGGTCCCTCGCTGGGTATGACCGGATATCTGGGCGATGTCAATAACAGCAACATGTGGAAACACCCCGGCATCACAGGCGGTGGCATGTTCCGCTACATCATCAACAGCCGCTGGGCAGTGAAAGGCAACCTGAACTACGCCAGCATAAGCGGAAACAGTGCCGACATTGACTCCAAGTTCCCTGTTGAGACCCCTTACGAGTTCAAATCCTCGCTCTACGACCTGGGCGGACAGGTGGAGTTTAACTTCTTCCACTTCGGCTCGGGTCCCACCTATAAGCACTACAAACGCCTGTCGCCCTACATGACTGTGGGCCTGGGCGCTGTGATGTCGAGCACATCGGGCCACACCAACGTGGCACTGTCGCTCCCTCTGGGTGTGGGTGTGAAATACAAGCTAAAAGAACGCCTCAACTTGGGCTTCGAGTTCACGATGCGCAAGTCATTTGGCGACAAGATAGACAACCTGACCGACCTCTACGGAGTGCAACACGGCATCGCAAAGAACACCGACTGGTATTCGTTTGCTATGTTTTCGGTCACTTACGAGTTCAGCAAACGGTGCGTTAAATGCCATTATATAGATTAATGTGTAAATAACATCACGAATTAATTTAGACACCAAATATGTCACTGATAGAAAAAATAGACAAGACCCGAATGCCAAGCCACGTGGCAGTGATAATGGACGGAAACGGTCGCTGGGCCAAAGAACATGGCCACAACCGCTCGTTCGGCCACGAGAATGGCGTGGAGACGGTGCGCGTCATCACTGAAGTTGCTAGCGAGCTCGGGGTGAAATACCTCACGCTATACACCTTCTCGACCGAGAACTGGAACCGCCCGCAAGCCGAGGTGGACTTGCTGATGGGCCTCATCGTGACCTCGATCGAGAAGCAAACTCCGCACTTGATCAAGAATAACGTGCGCCTCACGGTGATAGGCAACATGGACCGCTTGCCACAGTTTGCCCGCGACAGATTGCTCAAATGCATAGACGACACTAGCCGCTGCACTGGCTTGGTGCTGTGCCTGGCATTGAGTTACTCTTCGCGCTGGGAAATGGTGGAAGCGTGCAAGGAAATCGCAAGCAAGGTGGCTTGCGGAACTCTCGCAACCAGTGACATAGACGACACTGTGATATCGTCACACCTCACTACAAAAGACATGCCCGACCCCGACCTGCTGATACGCACCGGTGGCGACTTGAGAGTGAGCAACTACCTGCTGTGGCAGATCGCTTATAGCGAGCTTTACTTCACTAGCAAGTATTGGCCAGACTTCGGACGAGACGATTTTTATGAAGCAATAATAGACTTTCAGGCTCGCGAACGCCGCTATGGCAAGACCAGCGAGCAGGTGCAGGAGCAAAAATAAACAATAAAGAGACGAATTAAAATAGATATATGCGAAACAAGATAATTTATCTTATAGTGGCGGCGATAGCCCTAGGCACGTCGTCAGTGCAAGCCCAGACCGCAACCAAGGTCGTTAACGACACAATCTACAATCCGAAGATTGTGTTCACCGGTGCCCCGTCGAAGTATGAAATCGCGGGCATCAAAGTTGAAGGCGTCGACAACTATGAAGACAATATCATAATAGGTTACAGCGGACTGTCGATAGGACAGCGTATAGATATACCCGGTGACGACTTGAAGACTGCGGCCAAGCGTTTCTGGCGTCAGGGCTTGTTCTCGAAGATACAAATCAATGTGGAGAAAATCTATGAGGACAAGGCATGGCTCGTGTTCAGCCTGCGCCAGCAGCCTCGCATCTCGGTGGTCAACTACCTGGGCATGAAAGGCGGAGAGAAGAAAGATCTCTCTGAACGCATGGGACTTGTGCCTGGCAACCAGATGACACCCAACATCGCCAACCGCATCAAGCAGATTGTGGAGAAGTACTACGCCGGAAAAGGTTTCGAAAAGGCTGTGTGCACCGTGCGCCAGCGCGAAGACTTGAGCAGGCAGAACGAGGTGATTGTGGATATCGAGGTCAACAAGAACGAGAAAATCAAAGTGCACAAAATCTACATCGATGGCAACGATGTGATGAGCGACCGCAAACTCAAGCGCACAATGAAGAAGACCAATGAGAAAAACGACTTGTTGAAGCTCTTCAGCCAGAAGAAATTTGTGCGCAGCGACTACGACGAGGACTTGCAGCGCATCATCGACAAGTATAACGAGAAAGGTTACCGCGACGCGGTGATCGTGAGCGACAGCGTGGTGAACTACGACGACAAGACCGTGGACGTGCACATCACCGTAGAAGAAGGAAAACGCTACTATGTGCGCGACGTGAACTGGGTGGGCAACACCGTGTATCCCACTTCACTGCTCGACAATGTGCTTGGTTTCCGCAAGGGCGACGTCTATAACCAGAAACTGCTCAACAAGCGCACCCAAGAAGACGAAGACGCAGTTGCCAACCTGTATATGAACAACGGTTACCTGTTCTACCAACTCATACCTGTTGAGGCAAAGGTGACCGGTGACAGCATCGACCTGGAAATGCGCATGTTCGAGGGTAAGCAAGCACGCATCAACAAGGTAATTATCAATGGTAACGACCGCTTGTATGAGAAGGTTGTGCGCCGTGAGTTGCGTGTACGCCCCGGTGACTTGTTCTCAAAGAACGACCTCATGCGCTCGGCTCGTGAGATTGCACAGAGCGGACACTTCGACCCAGAGAAGATGGATATACGCCCCGAGCCCAACGAGGAGAACGGAACCGTGGATATCGTTCTGGGACTCGAGTCAAAGGCCAACGACCAGATTGAATTCTCGGCAGGTTGGGGACAGACCGGTGTGCTCCTGAAACTCGGCCTCAAATTCACCAACTTCTCAATCAAGAACCTGTTCCACCCGTCATCTTACAAGGGCATCATCCCGCAGGGCGATGGACAGACACTGTCGATCAGCGCACAGACCAATGCGAAATACTACCAGGCTTATAGTCTGTCATTCCTCGACCCGTGGTTTGGCGGCAAGCGTCCTAACTCTCTGTCGGTATCGGCATTCTACAGCCGCCAGACAGGTATCAACTCGCAGTTCTACAACAGCCAGTACACAAGTTATATCAATAACTATTACGCCAACTACTACAATGGCAGCAATTACTACGGCGGTTACAACCCCTATAACTATGGTGGTGGTTCCTACTACGAGAACGCCTATGACCCCGGCAAATACCTCCAGATGCTCGGTGTGACCGTGGGCTTCGGTAAGCGACTCAAGTGGCCCGATGACTACTTCACCTTCACTGCCGACGTGAGCTATCAGCTCTATGACCTCAAGAACTGGGATTACCTGTACTATATGAACAACGGTACGTCAAACTCAATCGTGCTGGGATTCACACTGGCGCGCAACAGTATTGACAACCCGCTATACACACGCAAGGGTAGCTCGTTCTCATTGAGTTTCCACGCCACACCTCCTGCCTCTCTCTTCGGCAAGAAGAACTGGGCAGCCCTGGCACAAGACAACAGCGATGCTGCGAAGAAAGAACTCTTCCGCTGGATTGAGTACTGGAAACTTAAATTCCAGGCACGCACCTACACCCCGCTCAACAACAGCGAGCGCTGGACCCTCGTGCTCATGACTCGTGCCGACATCGGTCTGCTGGGCAGTTGGAACAAGCACTTGAAATCACCGTTTGAAACCTTCTATGTGGGCGGTGACGGTATGTCAGGAAGTTATACCTATGCAACCGAGACCATCGCGCTGCGCGGTTATGAGAACGGCGCATTCACGCCGTTCGGTATGGAAGGTTACGCCTACGACCGCTTCGTTGTCGAGCTTCACTTCCCGCTCATGCTCTCAACCAGCGCAACAATTTATCCCCTGGTATTCGTCGAGGGTGGTAACGCTTGGACTAGCGTGAAAGACTTCAACCCCTTCGACATCAAGCGCTCGGCAGGTGTCGGTGCACGTGTGTTCCTGCCCATGATCGGTATGATGGGTATCGACTGGGGTTACGGTTTCGACGAGGTTATGGGTAAGAAGGGCGGCAGCAACTTCCACTTCATCCTGGGTCAGGAATTCTAAATTAAGGTGGGTTCTATTAATTATGTCGAGGCGATTTTGAGATATGTTTTGAGTAGATTTTACGACAACGACAGAGTCGTTACACTGCATCGTAACCGATGGTCGAGACCGTCGGAGATACCAAAACAGGCTCAAAAGCTACCGAAATAAATAATAAACTTTTCTCAGAATTAATAGAATCCACCTTAAACCATTTGACTGCGGTGCAGTCTAACACAACAACAAACATTAAAACTTGACAGATATGAAGAAATTAGCTTTAGCGTTAATCGCAGTAGTGGCAGGCATGTTCACTGCCAATGCTCAAAAATTTGCTCTCGTGGATATGGAATACGTGTTGAAAAACATCCCCGCCTATGAGATGGCCAACGAACAACTCAACCAGCAGTCTCAACGCTGGCAGCGTGAGGTTGACGAACTCAAGAAAGAGGCCGACACGATGTATAAGAACTACCAGAGCGACATGGTGTTCCTCACCGATGAGCAAAAGAAAAAGAAAGAGGCTGAAATCGTAGCCAAGGAAAAAGAAGCGTCACAACTGCAGTATAAGTACTTCGGTCCACAGGGCGAGTTGTTCAAGAAACGCCAATCGCTCATCAAGCCCATCCAGGACGACGTATATAATGCAGTGAAAAAGGTGAGCGAGGAACGCGGTTTCCAGGTGATATTCGACCGCGCAAGCTCACAAAGCATCATCTTTGCTTCACCCCGCATCGACGTGAGCAACGAAGTGCTTGCTAAAATGGGTTATTCAAAGTAAACCAAATAAATATTAACTATACACAATTTTATTAGAAATGTTTAAGAAATTATTACTCGCAGTCCTCGTGGCTGCCCCCCTGTGCATGAACGCACAAAAGTTTGGTGTAATCAATACTCAGGAAATCTTCAACGTAATGCCCGAAAAGGCTACAGCTGAGAATACACTGAAAGTTGCAGGCGAGAAGTATGAGACAGAATTTAAGAACCTGCAAGCAGCTTTCCAGAAGAAAGCCGAGGGTTATGAGAAAGAAGCTCAAGACGACAAGACACCCCAAGCAATAAAAGACCGTCACATGCAGGAGCTGCAAGACGAATATCAGAAGATCCAGAACTTCCAGCAGACTGCTGCTCAGGATCTCCAGAAGCAACAAGAGCAACTCCTCGCTCCCATCCAGACCAAACTGCAAAACGCTATCCAGGCTGTGGGCGCTGAGGGTGGCTACACTTTCATCTATGACCTCTCAATTCCTTCTGTAATCTATCACGGTACAGGTGCCGAAGACCTCACCGCAAAGGTTAAGGCTAAACTTGGTATCAAGTAAAAAATAGCTAGGTTATGATATTAGTCCCGGATATTCATTATTCGGGGCTATTTTTTTGCTCTTGTGAAAGAAATGAGTTAACTTTGCAGTAAATTAAAATACAATAAAAGAATGAAAAGATTACTATTCACGCTTCTCATGGCATTGCCTCTCGTGATGGCTGCACAAGTAAAACTAGGTATTGTGAACTCTCAGCAAATTTTTAACGCTTTGCCAGAGAAGGTCGCTGCCGAGAACGTATTGCAGCAGATGAGTGATAAATACCAGGCCGAAGACGCACGCATTCAAGAAGACTTCAACAAGAAGTTTGCCGAATATCAAGAACTGGCATCAGACGCAAACACACCCGAAACAATCAAGGAACGCCGCATCCAAGAGTTGCAGCAACTTGATAAGGGCATACAGAACTATCACCAAGAAGTGTCTCAACTTCTTGATCAGGCACGCGAAGAAGCAATGAAACCAATTCTGGATAAAATACAGCAGGCAATAGAAGCCGTGGGTGAAGAAGAAGGCATGGCGATTGTGTTTGACACCGCCAAGACACCTGTGGCTTATGTTGGTCCCTACACCGAGGACATCACCCCCAAGGTAAAGGCTCGCCTGGGTTTGTAAATACCACAGCGTATTAAATACTTTTTTTGAAAAAAAAATCGCAAAGGTCTTGTGAGTTACAAAATATTGTTGTAACTTTGCAGTCGCAAATGCGAAAATGGTGAAATTAGCTCAGCTGGTTAGAGCGTCGGATTGTGGTTCCGAAGGTCGTGGGTTCGAATCCCATATTTCACCCTCAAGGTCTGCTAAACGGCAGACCTTTTTTCGTCCCTATACCCCACCTCAAAAAAATGTCGCAGTCTCCAGAAACCGAATCAGAATATTTCCCTGATGGGTAAATGACGACGGAGACGTCACATTGCATCGTAACCGATGGCCTCTGGCCGTCGGCAAAGGAACATATACCAACCGACCTCAAAGGGGTCGCACTAACGTAGGAATTAATCGGCTCAGTAGATATTTTCCGTGGCAATCCACAGCACTGATTACCCAAATATCAGAGTGCAACGGTAGAGATAGAAGGGTAAGTCACGCACGCCTCTTAGCTCAGAGCGGAATCCCTTCATTTTTGAGTTGAGAGACTCC
>NZ_JAZLLZ010000124.1:0-40512 GCF_045598405.1 Sodaliphilus sp. | reverse complement strand
TACTTCAGTTCGAGTGGCGTTGATTGGGGCTACTACTACCGTTACGGCGGGCAAAGCGTCCGGGCTGTGCGCGTTGCCTCAGAATAAGGCATCCTTACACGAAAAAGAACAAAAATTCCTACACCGTCCATCAGGATACCATGGGGTTGCGGGCACACGGCGGGAACGGAGTGCTCGCGCCCGCAACAGCGGAACCATCCGACGGTCTGGCGACCATCGGCAACGATGCAGTGCGGCCTCTGCCGAGGCCGGTGTGGTGGATGGCCCCCTGTCCGACGGTCTTCGACCATCGGTTACGATGCAGTGTGACGGGTTCCCCGTCAAAGCTGGTTGGGTCGTGTTGCTGTCTGGTGGTCTGCTGACCTACCACCGGTCTGGTGACCGCCGGTTACGATGCAGTGTGACGGGTTTCCCGTCAAAGCAGGTTCTTCGAGGCACTCATTTTGTGGTATTTATCACCCCATGCGGCGCACCTCTTCGAGGCTGCTTGCATGGGATTTTGCATAGTGAGGCTCTTTGAGCCTTTAACGTCTCCGACGTATTTAGCGGACCGAAATCTTAAAAAATGAAAGAAAATAACTATAAAAAAAGGAATGTTTAACTTTTAATTATTAATTATAATTTGTAACTTTGCAAGTGGAAAACTATCATTTGTAGGATAGTTGATATGTTTGTAATATAGAGCAATGAGACAATTTCTTGTAAATGTAGCACTTGTGCTAGCTTTATCGCTTAGCATTCCCGCTGTTGCACAACAGATGCAGTGGCGTGAGACTACGCATGAAGTGCAAGGACGCAGTCTCGTTGATTCGCGTGTGACCGATGGCGTGGAAATATTTGGTTCTAACGGTGTTATCACCATCCGTACAACAAAGAAAGTCCAAGTTAGAGTGTTCACGATTTTAGGTCAGAGTGTATCGGTAGCTACATTGAATCCTGGAACAAGTGAACTGAAGGTCGGGGCACGTGGGGTGTATATAGTGAAAATCGGAAACTTGACGCAGAAGGTTGCGCTATAAATGAGTTCTATTAGTTGTGAGAACACGCCCAAAAGAACCACTAGTAACATTAACCATTAATTATTAGGTAGTATGAGTAACGCGGAAAATATAGATTGGGGTAATTTGACTTTCTCCTATATGAAGACCGACTACAATGTGCGTTGCACATTCAAGGATGGTAAGTGGGGAGAGATTGAAGTGAGCCAAGACGAAACAATAAATCTGCACATCGCTGCTACATGCTTGCATTATGGCCAGGAAGTGTTTGAAGGTCAGAAGGCATTTGTGGGACAGGATGGCAAGATTCGTTTGTTCCGCATCAAGGAGAACGCGCGTCGCATCGCCGACAGTGCGCGAGGCATCATGATGGAGCCAGTGCCCGAAGACTTATTCGTAGAGATGGCAACCAAAGTGATTCAGCTTAACAAACGATTCGTCCCCCCCTATGGTTGCGGATCATCTTTCTACCTGCGCCCGTTAGAGATAGGCATCACTCCCCGTGTGGGTGTGAACCCTGCAACAGAATACACTTTCATTATCTTTGCAATGCCTGTTGGTCCCTACTTCAAGGGTGGTTTCAAACCCACCAAGGTGGCTATATATCGAGACTTTGACCGTGCTGCGCCTCTAGGTACAGGACGCTGGAAAGTGGGCGGAAACTATGCTGCCGGCATGGGCGCAACTGCTAAGGCCAAGGCTAACGGGTACTCGGCAGTATTGTTCCTAGACCCTAAAGAGAAAAAGTACCTTGACGAGTGCGGACCTGCTAATTTCTTCGCAATCAAGGATAACACCTATATCACCCCCAAGAGTGCGTCGATATTACCGTCAATCACCAACATGAGTTTGCAGCAGATCGCTGCCGACATGGGATTGAAGGTAGAATGTCGTCCCATTCTTGTGGAGGAGCTAGCCGACTTTGAGGAGGCAGCCGAGTGTGGCACTGCCGCAGTAACATCACCGGTGAGCGAGATATATGATGAGGCCAACGATAAGACTTATTATTTCTCGCCCGACGGCAAGCCCGGTCCTATCACCACCGAACTGTATACTCGCTTGCGTGCTATCCAGTGCGGTGACATGCCCGACAAGCATGGCTGGGTTACAATTATAGATTGATGCTTATCAAGACATGACTGAGTAAAAGTAAAAAGGGGTGTTGCACATGCAGCATCCCTTATTACAATAAAGAGATGATAGATTATAACAGTATAATTGAGAAATTTTATACAGCGGGTACTCCATTGCATGATGTGCTGGTGGTGCATAGCAAGCAAGTTGCCGAGCTGTCGCTTGAGTTGTGCAAGCACCTAAGATGCCATGGTGTAGCGGTTGACGAAGAATTTGTATATGCAGCAGCGATGCTCCACGATATAGGTATAATCAAGGTGGATGCCCCTCGCATACATTGCCTGGGGAATGAACCGTATATCAAGCATGGAATACTGGGGGCTGAAATGCTTGAATCGATGGGCCTGAAAGAGTATGCCCTCGTGTGCGAGAGGCACACAGGGACTGGGCTGACACTTGACGATATAAAGTCACAGGACCTGCCGCTGCCGCTGCGCGACATGACCCCGCAGTCGATAGAAGAAAAGGTGGTGTGCTATGCCGACAAGTTTTTCAGCAAGACCCATTTGGGCGAAGCTGCCCGTGATATTGAAACAGTGAGGAAGCAGATGGCACGTTTCGGAGAGAAATCACTGGCAAGATTTGACGAGATGCATGCCTTGTTGTGCGGTTGCGAGCCACAACCTAGGCATACATAACTTAAATGATAACTTAAAAAACAATAAATTCGGGAGCAAAGCAGTCATTTATGTGGCCTTAAATTTGCTCTATCCTAGACTTTGCAGTAACTTTGCATGTTATTTGACTCGCACTGAGATTGATGTTTAGCACCAAGTTGCGCATATTACCTGTCACCTTGATGGCTGTCATTGTCATGATGGCCGTGAGTTCGTTGTGCATGGCCCAGGAAATGGCGCCGCGGCAGCATGTGACGATGATGGACCGAGGCGACAGTATCGCAACCGACTCGGCCGATACAGTTGCTGTGCCTGTCGAGAAGTCTAGGTTTGTAAAGAGCAAAGTTGATCTTGAACATGTGGTGAATTTTGCTGCCAAGGATTCAATCGTGCTCTACGGCAAAAACAAGGCCAACATGTTTGGCGGCAGTAGTTTGCTCTATGGCGACATTGACTTGAGTGCTTATCAGATTCACATGGACATGGACAGCAGCCAGGTGCATGCAATGGGCGTGCTCGACAGTGTGGGCGACCTCACCGAGAAACCCGTGTTCAAGGATGCCAGCGGAGAGTATGAGTCTCGCGAGATGAGATATAACTTCAAGTCGAAACGAGGTTACATACTTGACATAGTCACAGAGCAGGGCGAGGGCTATCTCACTGGCGGTATCACCAAAAAGATGGAAAACGATGATTTTTATCTTAAGGACGGAAGGTACACCACGTGCGATAACCATGACAATCCTCACTTCTATTTCCAGCTCACAAAGGGTAAGATGGTGGCAAAGAAGAACGTTGTGACAGGTCCGGTGTATATGGTGCTTGAAGACTTGCCCCTGCCCATAGCATTGCCGTTTGGTTATTTCCCGTTTACCGAAAAATATTCCAGCGGTATCTTGATGCCAACTGTGGGCGAGGACTATAACCGCGGATTTTATTTGCGAAACGGCGGTTACTACCTTGCGCTGAACAAATACATGGACCTTGCGCTCACAGGAGAGATTTATACCCGTGGTTCGTGGGGCGTGGCGGCTCAGAGCAATTATTCGAAACGTTATAAGTTCAGCGGCAGCTTCAGTATTAACTACTTGACAACCATTACTGGCGACAAGGGCGACCCTGATTATAGCAAAATGCACAATTTCCAGGTGTTGTGGAGTCACTCGCAGAATCCCAAGGCCAATCCAAACATGACATTCTCGGCAAGCGTAAACTTTGCCACAAGTGGTTATTCACGCAATAACCTCGACACCTATTACACCAACTCTTTCACAGAGAACACAAAGAGCAGTTCGGTGAACATGACCTATAAGTTAAGTTCGAAATGGAGTCTCTCGACAACCGCCAACATCTCGCAGCGTACAGCCGACTCAACCCTGAGCGTGTCGTTCCCCAACTTTACCATCACGATGTCGCAGCTGGCACCATTCAAGCGCAAGCGTGTTGTGGGTGAGGAAAAATGGTATGAAAAGATCAAGATGTCTTATTCTGGACGATTCCAGAATTCACTCACTGCCAAGCAGAATGATTTCTTCAAGAAAAGTCTTGTGAAGGACTGGCGCAATGGTATGAGCCACAGCATCCCCATCTCGGCAACCTTCAACTTGTTCAAGTATTTCAATATCACTCCTAATGTGACGATGAACGACCGAATGTACACGAGCAAGATACGCCGACAGTGGGATCCCAATGCCAGTGTCGAGATTCAAGACACTACTTATAACTTCTACAATGTGTTTGACTTCAACTTCGGTGTTTCGGTCAATACCAAGATTTATGGTTTCTTCAAGCCGATGAAGTTCCTGGGTGACAAGTTGCAGATGGTGCGTCATGTGATGACGCCCACCGTTTCATTCTCGGCAGCTCCCGACTTTGGCAGCCGTTTCTGGGGATATTATGGTTCGTACGACTATATCGACCCCAAGGGCGAGGTCAAGACACGCAAGTACAGCTACTTCTCCCATGGCCTCTTCGGCAGTGCGCCCTCGGGCAAGAGCGGAACGTTGAGTTTCTCAATAGCCAATAACCTTGAAGCCAAGGTAAAGAGCGACCAGGACAGTACTGGTTACAAGAAGATATCTCTTATTGAGAATTTCACGTTGAGCCAGTCCTATAACATGGCAGCCGATTCGTTGAAATGGAGTAACTTGAACACCAGCATCTTGTTGCGCCTCACCAAGGGATTTAACCTGAACCTGAGTGCCACATGGGATGTGTATAAATATGGACTCAACGAGTATGGCCAGCCTGTGCGCATCAACAAGTTGCGTCTGTTCAACGGCGGTGGTTGGGGCCGATTGTCAAGCACTGGAACATCGTTCTCATACACAATCAACAACCAGACGTTCCAACGCAAGAAAAAAGACACAAATAACGCCACCAAGGAAGCCACAAGGCAACAACGTGCAGGAAATGATGCAAATGCTACATCAGATGACGACGATGATGATGGCTCGGGGTCGGATACAAGCGACGTAGTACTCAATGCCGACGGTTATGCCAAGTGGGAATTCCCGTGGAGCTTGAGTTTCAACTACTCGGTAAACTATGGATATGGCACGTTTAACTACGACAAGATGGAGTATAACGGCAAGTTTACCCACTCATTGAGCATGAACGGCAATGTGCGTCCTACAAAGAATTGGAGCATGTCGTTCTCGGCTAGTTTTGATGTCGAAAGGCGTAAGTTGACCTATATGAACTGCTCTGTGTCGCGCAAGATGCATTGCTTCACAATGAGTGCAAGTTTTGTGCCAGTGGGACCATACAAGAGTTATAATTTCCACATTGCCGTCAACTCGTCGATCTTGCAAGACGTGAAGTATGACAAGCACTCGAGTTATAGCAATGGAGTCACGTGGTTTTAAAAAATCGCTTCTGGTTATGAAATCAATATTGAGCATCGTCACGGCATCGCTAGTCACGCTGTCATTACCGGCAGGCAACCATGGAGATGTGCATGAGGGTGACTTAGTGTTTGTGGTTAATCCGCATGGCAACGCTATTACCAGCGTTACCACAGCAATCGACAGCCTTCCCATTGACCATGTGGCAATCTTGCACCGTGTGGGTGGAGACGATGGACCGTTATATGCTCTCGAAGCGATAGGGGCAGGAGTGTGCCTCACGCCTATTGATTCATTTATCAATGCAAATGGCGGGGCTGCTAATCTGGTGGCGGGTAGGGTAGAGGCTGTAAACCATCATCGCTCGGTGCGAAATGCATTGGCCTATGCGGGACGGCCTTATGACTACAACTATATGCCTGACGACAGTGCCATATATTGCAGCGAACTGGTGCAGAAGACCTATGTTGACACATGCGGTAGGCATATTTTCGGCACCATTCCCATGACGTTTCGTGACTCGTCGGGTGAGATTCACCCCTACTGGACGCAGCACTACGGCAAGCAGGGGTTGAGCGTTCCCGAGGGCGAGCCAGGAACCAACCCAGGGCAGTTGTCGCGTGATAAAAAAGTCAAGATACTAGACCTGAAATTTTAAAAATCCATTAGATATTATGAAAATAAGATTTACCACCTCGTTGATGCTTGCAGCATTCGTGTGCGCTACAATGAATGCGCAGAGCACAGAGCAACTGTTGCTCAGCGGATGGCGTTTTGAAAAAGGCGCTCACGCTGGGGCCGAGTCAACAACATATAATGACACAAAGTGGCAGCAGGTGACAATACCGCACGACTGGGCCATTAGCGGTCCGTTTGACAAGGAAATTGACAAACAAGTCGTAGCCATCGTGCAGAACGGCGAGAAAGAAGCGACCGAGAAAACAGGCCGCTCGGGTTCGTTGCCATGGATAGGCGAGGGCTGGTACCGCACCACGATAACAATTCCCGAGGGATATAGCCACGCCGAGCTGGTTTTTGACGGAGCGATGGCCGAGCCGCGTGTTTATATCGACGGCAAGGAAGTGGGGTATTGGGCATTTGGTTACAATACGTTCAAGCTAGACATCTCCGATGCGCTTCCCCGCGACCGGTCGGTAGAAGGTAAACTTATTCCCGGCGAACATACGCTTGCAGTGCACTTGCAGAATGTGGAAGAATCTAGCCGATGGTATCCCGGAGCAGGACTTTACCGCCCGGTGAGACTGGTGCTAGGGCAGGCTGTGGGGCTTGAGACTTGGGGCACATTTGCCCGCACGACTCGCCTTGACGAGGTCAATGCCAACGGTACTGCTGCAAGGCGCGCGTTGCTCACCGTGAATGCCAAGGTGCGCAAGCACGATGTGATAAAAGGAAATTACAGTATAGTACACAAACTGGTTGATGCACAAGGCCGCCAGGTGGCTAGCGTGAACACGTCGATTAACGAGAGTTATGAGACTTGCCAGGTGATTCCTGTTGCCGATGCTGCATTGTGGAGCCCAGAGCACCCTGTGTTATACACGCTGGTGACCGAGTTGCTCGATGGTGACAAATTGATAGACCGTAGCGAGATAAAGACTGGTCTGCGACTAACCGAATACACTGCCGAGGGTTTCAAACTCAATGGCCAAATACGCAAGTTCAAGGGAGTGTGCCTGCATCACGACATGGGTCCTGTGGGCGCTGCATTCAACAAGGCAGCGTTCCGTCGCCAGGTGCGTTTGTTGCAAGAGATAGGTTGCGATGCCATACGCACTAGCCACAACATGCCTGCGCCATGGCAGATGGACATATGTGACGAGATGGGAATGCTCGTAATGGCCGAGTCGTGCGACATGTGGGTATATCCCAAGTGCAAAAACGGATATGCCCGTTTCTTTGAACAGGTAGATACTGAAAGCCCCAATGCCGACGGACGCGCATGGTGGGAACGTGACTTTGAGAACCTTGTGCTCGCGCATCGCAATCACCCGTCGATAGTGATGTGGTCGATAGGTAACGAGATTCCAGACCAGAGCAGTGCCACTGGCTTGAAATATACCCGCAAGCTGCAAAACTTGATCCACAGCCTGGATCCCACACGTCCTTGCACGCAGGGCAATGACAACATAGGCGGGGCAATATGGAGCGGTGTGCTCTCGGCAACTGAAATCCCCGGTTTCAATTATCGCGTGCAGCAGTATGAGAAAGGTTTGGCAGCGTCACCACGCGGATTTATCCTGGGCAGTGAGACTGCATCGACAGTGTCGAGCCGCGGTGTGTATCACTTCCCGGTGGTAGAGCGTCATGGAGTTGCCGAAGATGCGATGCCCGACGGACAGGTGTCAAGCTACGACTTGCAGTCGTGTATCTGGAGCAATATCCCCGACGACGACTGGATGTGGCAGGACAAAGCCCCATGGGTGATAGGCGAGTTTGTGTGGACTGGTTTTGACTACCTAGGCGAGCCCACGCCCTACGACGAGTACTGGCCCTCGCGTTCAAGTTACTTCGGCATATATGACCTTGCAGGTTTGCCAAAGGACCGCGCATGGCTATATCGCACCCACTGGGCTCCCGAGAAAGAGACCATTCACTTGCTGCCTCACTGGAATTGGCAGGGGCGCGAAGGGGAGATTACCCCTGTGTTCTGCTATACTAATTATCCCGAGGCAGAGCTCTTTGTCAATGGTAAGAGTCAGGGACGTCGCAGGCATATAGACCTGTCGCTTGAGGACTATAAGGCGCTGATGACTGACGTCAAGACACCGTGGGGCGAGATGGCTAAATTTGCCGATCCTGATGCCCCCCAAGGCAAGAATCGTTTAGACCGATACCGCATGCGCTGGATGGACGTGAAGTATGAACCAGGCGAGGTAAAGGTTGTGGCATACGATGCCCAGGGCAATAAAGCCGCAGAGCGAGTGGTGCGCACTGCCGGAAAACCCCACCACATTGAGCTTGTTGCCGACCGCAACACTCTCACCGTGCTTCCTGTCGATGACAGTGGCAAGGCACTCGATACCCCCGACTTGAGTTTCGTGACCGTGCGGGTTGTTGACAAGGACGGCAACCTGTGCCCCGCAGCCAGCAACCAACTGTCGTTTGCAGTGAAGGGAGCATCGGCACGTTTCAATTCATGCTGCAATGGAGATGCCACCTCGACCGAGGTGTTCACATCGCCCACGATGAAAGCATTCAACGGCCAGCTCGTTGTGGTGGTTGAGGCAACTGCCACCCCAGGACAAGCGACGCTCACCGTCACTGCTCCTGGACTGAAAAAGGCTGTCCTCCCCATCACCATAAAATAATACGGCTTTCGAGAGTGTGTTCTCAAGAAGTCGTATTATATACAAGACAAAGATAACTAGACTAAATGATAAAAGACAATACTAAAGAATTTGAGAGCAAACCCATAGCGTCGTTGCTGTGGCAATATGCGTTACCAGCGGTGATAACGCAGATCATCGCGTCGATCTACAACATCTGCGACCGTGTGTTCCTCGGTCAGTTTGTGGGTGCGCTTGCGATTGCAGGCCTCACGGTGACGCTTCCCATCATGAACATCATTCATGCCTTTGGGTCGCTTGTAGGTGCAGGAGCTGGTGCTCGCATGAGCATTGTGCTGGGCAAGCGTGACATCCGTTGGGCTGAAGATATATTGGGTAATAGCACAATTCTAACTATATTCTTCGGGGCATTATTCATGTCGGCGTGGTACATTTTCAGTGATGCCATTCTGGGCATGTTTGGTGCAAGTGCCGATACTATTGCCTATGCCAAGGAGTACATGGACATTGTGGTACCAGGCATGTTTTTCACCACAGTGACTTTTAACCTCACGCATCTCATTCGCTCGTCGGGTTATGCCCGCAAGTCGATGTGGATCATGCTGTCGGGGTCATTACTTAACATCGCTCTGGATGCATTGTTCATCTACGTTCTTGACTGGGGCATCGCCGGTGCTGCATGGGCGACTACGTTGTCGATGGGTTTTTCTGCAATGCTGGCAGTGGCTCATTTCGTGAGCAGGAGTTCATTCATCCATTACCGCATGCATGGTTGGAAACCGCAATACCGCATATTCCGCAACATCCTTGCCATAGGTGTGAGCCCGTTCTCGATGAATGTGGCAGCCTCGGGCGTTGTGGCCGCATTGAACTTGCAGTTGCTCAAGTATGGCGGCGACCATGCGGTAGCTGCTATGGGCATAGCCAACTCTTACGTGCCGCTAGTGGTGATGTTTATCATAGGAATATGCCAAGGCATGCAGCCCATCGCTGGATATAACTACGGGGCAGGGCTTGCATCTCGACTGCGCGAAGTGTTCATGCTTGCCATGAAGGTAAATCTTGCGATAGGCCTGGTGGGGTCATTGCTCGTTATTTTTATTCCCAGATATATGGCAATGGCATTTACTACCGATGCCGGCCTGCTCGACCTGTGTGCGCCTGCATTGAGGCTCATGCTGGTTCTCTCGCCGTGCATTGCGTTCACCATCACTAACTCGCAGTTCTTCATGGCGATAGATAAACCATGGATTGCAATAGTCACCAGCCTCTCACGTCAAGTGCTCATCCTCTTGCCGCTGGCTTTTATCATTCCTCCCATCTTTGAAGATCTGGGTTGGAGCGGTCTCATGGGAGTCTTTGCTAGCCACACCGTGAGCGATGTCCTGGGTTCAGCTCTTGCTGGCTATCTCCTATACACTCAACGCAAAGTGTTGAGATCTTCTTGACAACACTACTCTATTTGGGGGAAGCAATTTCCTGTTATAGTAATAAAGAAAAGCGTTGCCACTGGATTGTGACAACGCTTTTAAAGTTTCGTTTACTCTGTAGAGGATTACTTGCGGATACCAAGTTCCTTCTTTGCGATGAGTGCACGGTAGCGGTTGATGTCCTTGCGCATGAGGTAGTCAAGGAGACGACGACGCTTACCAACAAGCATCTTGAGTGAACGCTGAGTCGTATGATCCTTCTTGTTGACCTTCAAGTGCTCGGTCAAGTGTTGGATACGGTAAGAGAATAATGCAATCTGGGCCTCGGGAGAACCAGTATCAGTATTGCTAGCACCGTAAGTTCCAAAGATCTCTTTCTTTTTCTCTGAATCTAAGTACATTAGTTTGATATATTAAAATAATTTCGCAAAATTGCGGTGCAAAGTTACTAAAAACTTTTCAATCACGCAAGTGTTTGTGCCGCAAAGGTAAAAGCAGACATAAACTTTTTTGGTGAATTTTTACTGACCGATGATGTTTTTGAACTTTTTCCAGTTGTCGGCCTGTTTGTAGTTGTTCACTGCGTCGGCAGGCACTACAAGCGCCACTTTGTCGTTGCTCACTTTGTCGAGCTTGGCGGGTACAGCACCGCGGCACACAATGCGGCCGAGCTGTTTGTTCTTCTCGGCAACCTTCTTTCCGATGTGGCTCACTGTAGAGGGAATGACAAATTCGATCAACTGGTTTTCGCTGAACGCATTGTCTCCTATGGACAGAAGTCCCTCGTTGAGTTCGAGGTGTGCAATGTCGCAATCGCGGAAAGCATTTTTGCCGATGGTTCTGAGCGACGCTGGCATGATGACCTCGCGCAGCTGTTTGCATTTCTTGAAGGTGTATTCGCCTATTTCTTTCAGTCCGTTGCCCAACTTGACGCTAGCCAGGTTGTTGCATCCCTCGAAAACGCTCTTGGGAAGTGAGACGACGCCATCGGGGATAACAACTGCTTGCAGGGTGCGGCAGTTGTGGAACGCGTCGGTTTCGATTGTGTTAACCGACTCGGGGATATCAATGTGTGTGAGTTGCACGCAGTCCTTGAAGAGGTCCTCGCGTATCACAGTTGTGCCTTGCGGCAGGTTGATGGATGTGAAGGGCGTGTTGAGGAATGCTGCTTTGCCGAAGTTTGTGCAACGGCTGGGCAAATCAATAGACCTCAACGACTTGCATCCTGCAAAGGCATAAGCACCGATTGAAGTCACGCTGCCGGGAAGCTCTACTGCTGATAGTTCCTCGCAGTTGTAGCATGCGTAGCTGGCAATGCGCTGCACGCCGTCGGGGACATAGAGCACGCCACGCAGTGCAGTGGGATAAGCCAGCAGCGTGGTCAGGTTGCGGTCATAGAGGGCTCCGCCCTCGGTGGTGTAGTAGCGGTTATCGGGATCAACGATGATCTCGCTGCAGTTGGCGAGTTTGCCCAGGTCGTTGTTGCCTATCTCGGTGAGACGGGGGATATAGAGGCTACGCAGGTTACTGCCGTTGAAGGCACCTGCGCCGAGGTATTCGAGACGGTCGGGGAGGTAAACATCGGTGACAGCGGTCTTTTCAAAGGCGCGGTCGCCAATGCGGAAGATGCTAGACGGGATGTAGATGTTGCGCAGGCGTGTACATCCGTTGAACGCAGAATTGCCCACGGTGGTCATGCCGTCGGGCAGATACACGTTGATGAGCTCGTTGCATCCGTAGAATGCTTCGTCGCCTATGGCTTCCAGTCCGCGGGGAAGCACTACGTCCTCCAGGTCATAGCAGTTGCGGAATGCGCCGCGGTCGATGAGTCTCAAGCGGTCGGGCAGGACGATGGAGCGCAGGTGTGAGCAGCTAGAGAACATGTTGCTCGACAGCACGTCGCGGTTAGTCGATGTGAAGAAAGACCCGCCGTTGTTGATGCGTGTGCGTGACATGTCTATGTCAATGTAGTTATCCACTTCTTTGCCATCAGCGCCAAAGACTTTGCTGCGTCGGCACAGTTTCTGGATATACTGCAGATCCTTGTTGTTGAGTTGTCCGTCGATGATGAGGAGTCGCACTTGCTTTTCCATTACCGGTCCCAGTTCTTCCTCGAGTGTTCCGGCAGCGCGCAGTCTCAAGTCGGCAACATCGGCATAACGTGAACGCTCGTAACGCTCGCGGTTGATGCGTTCGCGGCGAGGAGCCTGACCGCGTAGTTGTGCCACGGCACTGCTGGCAGTGAGCAGCGCGAGCATGATGAATAAAAAGACTTTTTTCATACCATGTATTTAGAAGTTAATGTTTCGTTTATTAATTTGCTTTACTTGTCGGGGAATTTGAGGTCGGCAACTTGCATCATGCGGTTCACGTCGAAGTAGAATCCTTGTGTGCTTTTGCCTTCCTTGGGCTTGACGGTGATGTACTCGATGCCGTCGCCCACTTCCTCGTGGGCTGTCGCTACATATCCCAGGAAGTTGATGATGTTGTATTCGTGTTCAGGAGCAATCACTACCCATGGTTCCTCCTTGGTGCCCTTGCCGCTCGACATGATTGTGGCAATGAGGCGGTCTAGTTTGAACTGGAGCATGGCAGCGCGCGCGTGTTTCTTCTTCTCCTTGAGCACGTAGATGTAGTATTTCATCTGGTTCATGTCGAAGATATTGTCTTTGAGCGACTTCTCGGCGTAGAGTTCGATGCTGTCGCACTCGGCGCGGGTGTGCGGTTCCTTGTAGTATAATTTTTCTACCACATTGCTATAGCGAGACTCCCTGAACGGGTTGTAGTCTTCCTGATAGGTGTATCCGTAGTAGAGGTTGCGATAAGCCTCGATGGACATTGTGGTGTCGCTAGCGCTCATGAACGATTTGAGCAGCTTGGGGTAAAAATAGATAGAGTTAGAGTTGTTAATCACTTGCTCAATGTGCTCGAAGTCAACTTTGTGCACGTTGAGTTTAGAACTTTGTGCCGCCATGTGCATTGCTGCTGAACTTGCAATGATGATGGATGCGATAGCAAATATTATCTTCTTCATGTTGTGTAGTTGTCTTGTTTTAGTTATAACCTTTAATAAACCCTTCGGCAGCAACGGCGATGATTGAAATCGCTACGACCACTGACAAACCTTTAGCTGCAAAGTATTTCCAGAAGTCGCGTGTAGCGGGTTTGAGCCATTGCCCGTGAGGCGTGCGTGAATAGATGTATTGCCCCGACATTGCGCCTAGGATCACGCCCAGCACCATGAACCTGGGGTCGGTGGCCATGCCAAGCAATGCGCCCATCACAGCGCCCAGGCCGAGGTAGATATTGCTTGACTTGCGTCCGTCGGGCTCTCCTTTGGGCGACAGGTAGGAAATGCCTGCCACGAGCATGGCTGCTATGCCCCAGAAGATGAGATAAGTGTCGGACACCTTGATGAAGTAACTGGCATGAGTCATCCACAGGCCCGCAAACGCTGGAATTGCAGCCACAAAGCGCGGTCGTAGCACTAGAACTAGTGCCGCCACGAGGCATGCAATGCCTGCAACCAGGAGAGTGTATTGTAGAATCATCGTGCTTATATTAATAATTATATAACATTTATTTACTTGCTTTTATTGTGGTGAGTTGTGTTATTTTTGTATAAAATTAGTATATCATCAAGCGTTATCTTGCTTGGGTTTGATGCGTTCGGGATAAGAGATGCGGCGATGGTGGAGTATTCGGAGTCGCTCGATAAACACCTTTTTAATTATCTCGACTTGGCTGAAGCTGATGGGGGCTTCTTTGAGTTGGCCGTCGGCAATCTGCGAGTCAATGATTTTCTCAACGAGAGCTGTTATAGACTCCTCGCTGTAGTCGTTGAGGCTGCGGGCAGCCGCCTCGCAGGCATCTGCCATCATGAGGATTGCCGCTTCCTTGGTCTGCGGTTTGGGGCCGGGGTAGGTGTAGGGTTCGGTATCCACTGCCTGGCCGCCGTTGTTGTTGCATGCCATGTTATAGAAGTAGCGCGTGAGGCTAGTGCCGTGGTGCTGGGCAATGAGGTCCTTGATCACCTGTGGCAGACGAGCCTTGTCGGCCATGGCAAGTCCGTCTTTCACATGGTCAATCACGATGCTGGCACTCTGGTCAGGGTCAAGCGACATGTGCGGGTTCACGCCTGTCTGGTTCTCGGTGAAAAACGCCGGATTGCTTATCTTGCCCACATCGTGATAAAGTGCTCCGGCACGCACGAGTTGCTGGCTGGCTCCCACCTTGAGCGCAGCCTCGCTGGCTAAATTGGCCACCTGCAGCACATGCTGGAATGTGCCAGGACAGCGCTCCGACATGCGTCGCAGCAGCGGGGTGTTGATGTCGCTAAGCTCTACAAGAGTTACCAGCGAAGTAAACCCGAATAGTTTCTCAACAACAAAAATGGCAACATAGGCAAACGAGAGCATGACGCAGTTAGTAGCGTAATACATGAACTGATGCCAGTCTATGTCGCTTAAACTGAGGAAAATGTCGCCACGTGTCAACTGGAATGCGATGTGCATAGCGCAGTAAACCACAAAGATGAGCATAGCGCAGATGACAAGCTGCGAACGCCTTGTGAGCTCTTGCATCGACGCAATAGCGATACATCCGGCCAAGAACTGCATGGCGATGAACTGCGCCTGCTCGGAGGCAACAAGCGAGCACACCACAATGACGACAATGTGGGTGAAAAATGAGATGCGGGTGTCGAAGAACACCGAGATCATGATGGGAACGAGCGCAAACGGCACAAGGCTCATGTAGTTGGGCCGGAACTTCACAACGAAGAACACGCTGATGATAAACAGCGTCATGAACGAGATGAGGAATACCATGCTGCGCATGTTGTTGTAAACACGATAGCGCATGGAGATGAGGAACACGCAATAGATGAGCATGATGATGGTGACAATGAGGATCTTGCCCACGATTATCATGATGTCGTCCTGGGTGCTCTCTTGGTCCTTCTTGATGATTTGACTCTCTAGAGTCTTGATTATGTTGTATTGTCGCGGAGTGACAATATTGCCCTTGAAGATGATAGCTTCGCCCGTCTGTATGTACATGATGGGGTCGGTGACGGGTTTCAGCGCATCGTTGAGATAGGTGTCGGTAGTGGTTTTGTCGAGTTCGACATTAGGTTCCAGATAGTTGGAAATAAAAGCCAGATCCATATTGGCCGTGCCCTTGCGGTAGGTGGAGTCGATGAATGTATAGACTTGCCTTACCGAGCGCATAGAGTCGGTTTTCACGATGCTTGCCACGCTCTTGTCGTCAAGGATTCGCATCTTTGTCAGAGTGCCGTTGTTGATGGCTTCGCCCGTGGCGTTGTCCACGATGCCTTGCTTATAGGCTTTGGTCACATCATGCAGGATGCGCATCTTGGTTGCCGCCGGTATGTCTTTTCTTGCCCCCATGTCCTTTGACAACGCGCTGATCTGCTGGCTAGCAATAGATTCTTCGAGTCGGTAAAACTTGATGAAAGATGCCTCGATGCTGTCGCTCTTGCGCGTTTTCTCGTTTTCGTCGGGCTCAACGGGGAAGTCAAAAGGTGCGATGAGCATGTCGTAAGGCCAGGGCTTGCCCACTTCGCATTGCCATGACGCGATGCCGTCTTGCCGTGGCAGGGCCAGCGAAATGAGTGTCGTGGCCACCACAAACATGAGTATGATGAGATAGTTGTGTCGTTTGTTTGTCATAACAAATCAGGTGTTAAGTTAGTTGACGCGCATTGCCGAGCTCACTCCTTTCACGTTCTTGAGACGCTTGCACAGGGCGGTGAGCACGCTGGCATCCTCGATGAGCACGTCTAAACGGCAGTTGAACAGACCTTTGTTGGCCTGGATGTTGAGGCTGCGCATGTTGATTGACATATTAGTTGAAATGATGTATATGATTTCTTGCAGGATGCCCATGCGGTCGATACCTTCGACATGCACCGAGGCGAGGAATTTCTCGCTGGTTGTTTCCCAGTGAGTTTGTACCAGACGTCCGCCAAAGCTGCTTTTGAGTTTCATTGCTGTGGGGCATGTGAGCTTGTGCACGATTACGTCGTTGTCGTCATTTACATATCCCACGACATCATCGCCGGGGATGGGGTGGCAACAATGGGCAATCTTATAGTTGCTCACGCCGTCTTTGGTCATGAGTGTATAAACCTTCTTGGTGTTTACTTTTTCTTTGGGAGCAGCATCTTCTTTGTTGCGTGACGCAAAGGGGTTGCGCAACAACTTTGACAATATACCTTCGCTCGACGATTTGTCTTTTTTGAGCAATTGTGCAGTGAGTGCAATCTCATTGTTGCCTATCTTGAAGTAGAGTTCCTCCTTGTTTTGTGCATGCTCATTGTTGATGATGCGCATTATCACTTCGTTGGTGGGCTGCATGCCGTTGGCTATGAGCATTTCGTCGAGGCGTTTCTTGCCACGTTCGATTGTGGCCCTGCGGTCGTGTCTCAAAGCGGCGCGCAGTCGTGTCTTTCCCTTGGCTGTGACGAGGAACTTGTCCCAGTCGGGCTGTGGCTGCTGCGACTGTGATGTGAGGATTTCCACTTGGTCGCCGCTGGCAAGTTTGTGGGACAGCGGCATGAGTTTGTGGTTAACCTTTCCTGCGATGCAGTGCGTGCCTATCTCGGTGTGCAGGGTGAAAGCCATGTCGAGCACTGACGCATCTTTGGGCAGTGTCACGAGTTCGCCCTTGGGGGTGAACACCACGATCTCGCTGGCAAAGAGGTTGAGCTTTATGGTGTCGAGGAAGTCCATCGCATTGGGTTCGGGGTTTTTGAGGATGTCCTCGATGGTCTGTAACCACACTGCGAGTTCGCTTTCTTCCTCGCCTTCGCCTATCTTGTATTTCCAGTGTGCAGCAAATCCTCGCTCGGCGATGTCGTCCATGCGCCGGCTCCTGATCTGTACTTCCACCCATTTGCCGTCGGGACCCATCACGGTGATGTGCAGGGCGCGGTATCCGTTGGCCTTGGGGGTGCTTATCCAGTCGCGCACGCGGTCGGGATGCAGGCGGTATAGGTCGGTGATCTCGCTGTATATGTTCCAGCAGATGCGTTTCTCCTCGCTCTCGTTGTCACACTCAAAGACGATGCGCGCGGCATAGAGGTCATATACTTCTTCAAACGGGATGTGCTTGGTCTCCATTTTTTTCCATATTGAGTAACACGACTTGACGCGTGCACGGAACTCGTAGGTGAGGCCTATCTCGTCGAGATGTTTGCGAATGGGGTCGGAGAATCGTGCGAAGAGCTCGTTGCGGCTCTTCTCGCTGGTTGCTATCTGCTGCTGGATGCGTGCATACACTTCGGGGTGCTCATACTTGAAACTCAAGTCTTCAAGTTCGGTCTTGATGGCAAAGAGTCCAAGTCGATGGGCTAGTGGGGCGTAGATGTAAAGTGTTTCGCCTGCAATCTTGTATTGCTTGTTGGGCGGCATTGATGCCAGTGTGCGCATGTTGTGCAGGCGGTCGGCCATCTTGATGAGCACGACCCTGATGTCGTCGCTCATAGTGAGCAGGAGCTTGCGGAAGTTTTCTGCTTGGGCGCTCGCGTGGTCGCCGAAGATACCGCCAGAGATTTTTGTGAGTCCTTCGACAATCGAAGCGATTTTCTTGCCGAAATGAGTCTCGATGTCCTCAACCGTGTAGTCGGTGTCCTCGACCACGTCGTGCAGCAATGCCGCACAGATTGATGTGGATCCAAGTCCTATTTCCTGGCTGACGATAGTAGCAACGGCTATGGGATGCAGGATGTAAGGTTCGCCCGAACGACGCCTCACGCCGGCGTGAGCCGAACATGCGAAGTTGAACGCCTTGTCGATGATTTCAACTTTTTTGCGGTGATTGCTCGCCAAGTATCCGTCTAGCAGCGTTTTATAAGCGTCGTTAATTAACTTTTCGTCTTGGTATGATGTGTTGTTATTCTCTGCCATAGTCCTTGCTTTTAGTGATGTCACACAAAAAAAATCTCCTATTAAAGGGCAAAGGTAATAAAATTAACCCGAAATTAGACTATAATTATTTATAAATTTAATAAAAAACGCGTACTATAAATTTTGCGTTTACGGTTGGGCTCAACAAATGGCTTGGTGACTGGTGGGGGCAGTTTACTTTTTACTGGTTTTAATTTTGTGGTGTGGGCTATTTGGAGTAACTTTGCAAAAAATCAGTCCAGATGAAACAGAAGTATGATTTTGATGCAGTCGTAGAGCGTCGCGGCACTCATGCCGTCAAGTGCGATTGCTTGAACGAGGAATTCGGTTGCAGTGACTTGTTGCCGCTGTGGGTGGCCGATATGGATTTTGCTGTGTGCCCTGCAATTACACAGGCTTTGGTGGATAGGCTGTCATCTCACCCTGTGTATGGTTACACAAAGCCAATTGCCAGTTATTGGCAATCGGTCATTGACTGGCAGCGTGAGCGCAACGGATTTGAACTGACGTCCGAAGAACTCTGTTTCATTCCAGGTATCGTCTCGGGGTTCGGCCTAGCGCTTAACTTCTATACTGTTCCGGGAGACAAGGTCGTGATACAAGAACCCGTTTACCACCCTTTCCGTCGTCTCATTGAGGGCAATGGTCGCGTCTCAATCAATAATGCGCTGGTGGAAAACGAGTCGGGTTACTATGATATGGACTTTGCCGACCTGGAACGTATCTTCGCCGAGCAAAAGCCCGTGATGATGGTGCTATGCAACCCTCACAACCCTGTGGGTATCTCATGGCCGGCCGACGTGTTGCGTCGAGTGGCAGAGTTGGCATGCGAATATGGCGTTATAGTTTTCAGCGATGAAATACATGGAGACTTGATGCTCGGCGGCAACAAGCACACTCCGTTTGCGTCGGTTAGTGGCGAGGCCGCGTCGGTTGCGCTCACTTTCGGAGCTCCGAGCAAAACTTTCAACATCGCTGGCATAGTGAGCTCATGGTGTGCTATCAAGAATCCTGCGCTTCGCAATCCGTTTTTCCAGTGGCTAGAGACTAACGAGCTATGCAGCCCTAACTTTGTGGCAATGGTTGCTACCGAGGCCGCCTATCGTCATGGTGGCGAGTGGTTGGACCAGTGCCTTGAGTATATAGAAGGAAACGCCGACTATGTGTGCCGCTATTGCGAGGAGCGCATACCTGGGGTCAAGGCCGTGAAACCGCAAGCCTCATTTCTCATGTGGCTGGACTGCCGCGGATTGGGGTTGGGCCATGACGAAATCATAAGACTTTTTGTTGATAAAGCAGGTTTGGCCCTCAACGAGGGAAGCATGTTTGGCGAGGCCGGCAGAGGACACATGAGGCTCAATGTGGCATCTCCTCGAAGCGTCATTGTGACTGCAATGGCTCGCCTTGAAAAGGCTGCAAAAGACTTAAAGTGAGACTTAAGCTCACTTAATAAAGAAATACTTTAACAGAATAAAGGTAATAACCACTGCGATAGTAATATGAAAATACAATATGCATCTGATTTTCATCTCGAAAACAAAGAGAATACTGCATATCTGGGCGAATCGCCGCTGCAGGTGGCGGGCGACATGCTTTTGCTCGCCGGAGATGTCTTTGTGATGGGCAAGGATGATGACTATTTGCAGCGATTTCTTGATTGGTGCAGCGAGTCGTTCACCCGTACCCTTATTGTACCTGGCAACCATGAGTTCTATGGTGGAGAAGACATCAAGTCCACGCTAGGAGGGTGGGAGTTGAAACTCCGCGACAACGTGAGTTGCTTGAACAACAAGCGTGTGGTGGTCGATGGAGTGGAGCTGATCTTCACCACGCTGTGGGGCGATGTCCCGGCCGAAGCCGAGTCAATCGTGAACAAATATATGCCAGAATGTAGCAGTGCCCGTTATGGCCAGCTGCATTTCAAGGCGTGTCACTATGGCGAGGCGCATGCCGCATGCCGGCTTTGGCTCGACAAAGTGCTGAATGATCCGTTGTCCTCTCGCAGGGTAGTCGTTACGCACCATTGCCCCGTGCGGGTTGAGGACCCCAAGTATGAAAGCAACGGGCTGAGCCATGCCTTTGTCAACCCCATGGAAGGTTACGTTGAAGCCAGTGGGGTGGATGCGTGGATTTTTGGACACACTCACTACAATGGCGCCCGCGGAACTCGGGTCGGAGGTACCGTATTGTGCACCAATCAACTCGGGTATGCCGCCAAAGGAGTGTGTGACGGTTTCTCTCGGAACTGCGTGGTAGAAGTGTGAGTTGCTATAACATGACAAATAAATAATTATATAATAAAAATCTAAATGATGACAACAGTTTCTGATCGTATTCAGGCATTAGCACCAAGTGCGACTCTTGCCATGTCGCAAAAGAGTAACGAACTCAAAGCCCAGGGTGTGGACGTAATCAACTTGAGTGTGGGGGAGCCCGACTTTAACACTCCCGACCACGTCAAGCAGGCAGCGCACGAGGCGATTGACGCTAATTTCTCTTTTTACACACCTGTGCCGGGCTACATGTCACTGCGCCAGGCAGTGTGTGCCAAACTCAAGAATGAGAACGGGCTGGATTTCACTCCTGATCAGATTGTAGTGGGCAATGGTGCCAAGCACGCCCTGTGCAACGTGATCATGGCCCTTGTGAATCCTGGCGATGAGGTTGTTATTCCCACTCCCGCATGGGTGAGCTACGTGCAGATGGTTAACCTTGCCGGCGGCGAGAACGTACTGGTGCCTGCAACGCTCGACACTTGTTTCAAAATCTCCCCTGAGCAATTAGAGGCCGCTATCACGCCCAAAACCAAACTCGTGATACTGTGCTCGCCGTCGAACCCCACGGGCAGCGTGTATAGCCGCGACGAGTTGCAAGCGTTGGTCCAGGTAATTGCCCGTCACGAAGGCGTTATGGTCGTTGCCGACGAGATATATGAGCACATCAACTATGTGGGACGCCATGAGTCGATGGCCCAATTTGCCGAAATCAAAGATCGTGTTATCATAATAAACGGTGTGTCAAAGGCTTATGCTATGACAGGCTGGCGCATCGGATATATTGCGGCTCCCTTGTGGGTGGCAAAGGCGGTGGTCAAGCTGCAAGGGCAATACACCAGCGGAGCTTCCTCTATAGCCCAGAAGGCGGCCGAGGCGGCATATGCCGGACCGCAGGATTGCGTTGAGGACATGCGCAAGGCATTCGAGCGTCGCCGCGACCTCATCGTGGGGCTGATGAAGGAAATCCCTGGTGTGAATGTAAATGTGCCCGACGGAGCGTTCTATCTGTTCCCCGAGGTGTCATCGTTCTTCGGCAAGCGCTGTGGCGATACTGTCATCAACGATGCTAACGACCTGGCTATGTTCCTCTTGCTAGAAGGTCATGTGGCAACAGTGTCGGGCGACGCCTTCTGCTGCCCCGGGTACTTGAGGTTGAGTTACGCCACTAGCGACGAGACCCTTGTTGAAGCCGCACGCCGCATCAAGGAAACTCTGGCTAAGCTGAAATAAAATCAATCCCCCCCCCAAAAAAAACGTGAAGAAATTTGTGTTTATAGTATTTGCTATCGTTTCGGCACTGTTGTCGCTGAACTTCCTCGGCTGTGGCGGAGGTGGGACAAAGGTGGCCGGCGAGGAACAGCAGCTGATGTCGGGACACACTCCCTCCCGGGAAGTTTCTTGTGCCGACTCCCTGCGCGACGAGTGGAAACAGTGCGGTTTGCCTAAAAACGGCAACAGTCTGCAAGGAAAAGAGCTTGTACGTAAAGGTTATGTGTCTTCCTATAATCCCGAGACATTGCAGCCTAACTGGGTTGCGTGGAAGCTCACTGCCGGGCATGTAGGAGGCGAGTGTTCCCGTAGCGGGTACGGATACCTTGAAGATGAAGAAGTGGAACCGAGGCAGACCTACGATGACTGGGCCGATGCGTCGTCGCTAGGCTACGACCACGGCCACATGTGTCCAGCTGGCGACAACAAGTGGTCGCAGGAGGCAATGGCGCAGACTTTTTTGCTCACCAACATGTGTCCGCAGGCAAAGAATCTCAATCAGCACAGCTGGGAAAGGCTAGAGCGCTCTTGCCGCAAGTGGGCCGAGAGGCTTGGCGAGATATACATCGTGTGCGGTCCTGTTTTCAGGTCGTCGAACCACAAGATGCTGGGCAACGGAAAGATACCAGTGCCCGATGCTTTCTATAAGGTTATACTTTACGTCGGCGACCAACCGCGTGCTATAGGGTTTGTGTATGATAATGTTGACCCGCCCAAAGGAGACGACATGAAAGACCATGTGGTCCCTATCAGCGAGATTGAGGCTATCACAGGGATAACGTTCTTCCCTGAACTGCCACAAGAGCTCTCGCAGAGACTCAAAGCGGTCGATGACTTCAAGCAATGGAACAAGTATTAACAGTGCATGAAGCACGCAACAAACATTGGCGTTCGTGAAAAAGCGGACGCCTTTTTTGTTGGCAAATGGGTTTGCATTAAACTTTTTTGCCCGTGAGTGGTCAAAAATGCGACACTAAAATTGTGAGGTAGCAAAAATAGCATTATCTTTGTGAATTAATAGACTACTGTGGAACTGATGAGTCGATGTGTGAAATACATATTACTGGCGTTTGTGGCTGTGGCGTGTTTGTGCTGCAGCAGCGGTGGTGGCGATGTGGACGACCCCAACCCCAGTGTTTATTACTGGCGCACGGTGTTCAGGCTCGACAGCACGGAGCGTGCTTTTCTGTCGCAGCACGATGTGAAGCGTATGTATGTGCGTTATTTCGACGTGGTTTCCCACAAAGCTGTCGCTCACCCCAATGCCACTATCAGTTTTGCCCAGCCGGTCCCTGAAGGCATAGAGGTTATCCCTACGATTTTCATTGTCAATCATTGTTTCAGGTATGACATGGACAGCATCCCCGAAAAACTCGTCGACCGAGTGCGGCAGATGAATGAGACCAATGATGTGACCGGGGTGCGCGAGCTGCAGATAGACTGCGACTGGACCTCCCAGACCCAAGATGACTATTTTGCATTCCTCGGCAAGGTGAGGGCGTTGCTCAAGGAGCATGGCATGCGACTGTCGGTTACTATCAGGCTGCATCAGTTGAACTTGCCGCCACCGCCCGCCGACTATGGCGTGCTCATGATGTATAACACTGGTGATTTCCGAGAGAAGAGCGATCGCAACCCCATTCTTGACTATCGTGACGCATATCCTTACCTGAAACATCTGGCCAGCTACAAACTGCCGCTGTGCTCGGCATGGCCTTGCTACTCGTGGAATTTGTTGTATAGTGACAATCAGTTTAAGGGTATCTTGTATGATGTGGATTTGGCCGACAGCAATGTGTATCGCGAGGTGGCCCCGGGTCGCCACGTGGTGATATCAAGCCGTGCATTGCCCGAACCTAACAGCGATGGCAGCGACATGACCTGGGTCAATGTGGGTGACAGCGTGATCACCGTCAAGCCCACGGCTAGCCAGATCATGCACATCGTCGAGGCGGTGGAGAAAGAACGCCCCGGCATCAACAAGCAGACGATAATTTATAGTCTAGATAAAAAAAGTATTCAAAACTATGATAATGAATTCTATCAAACGCTACTTAATCGTTAGCGTGCTGGCAATCGCAGGCGTTGCTTCGGCACTAGCGTGCGGCCCATGGTCGCGCCCTCATTACTATGTGTTCAGCGCTTACCAGCGCAATCAGTTGGGTTACACGTTTACCGACCGCATGGAGAGGTTCTGGTATGAATATGCTCCCGAACTCCGGGGCAATAATTGGCACCTGGGCATGCTGTCAAGTGAAGATCCGCAGGACTTTGAAAACAGCAGCAATGTAATCATCAAGGCTGCAATTAACAAGAAAGACAAAGAGATGCAAGATTACTTGCGGTTGCTTGTCAGTTATTTGAGCATCAGCGATGGAGTGAGGGGCGAGTCATGGGATTATCCCTCAAAGGAAGACTTGGCTAATCGCGAGAAGTCTTTGAAGTATCTCAACTACAGGGCCCGCAGCTACGGCGGTACTCGCATGGCAGGGCAGTATTGCCTGCTCGTGATGCGCACAAACATGCTCTTGGGCGACCATGCCTCAAACCTGGCCTACTGGAGCAGCCACAAGGACAAACTCAGCGCAAGCGTGTATAAAGACATGATGAAAGACATCTATGCCGGTGCGTTGGTGAACTCGGGCAAAATTGACGAGGCCGCTAGCATTTACTATGAGCTTGGCGACATGAATAGCCTCATGTGGCTCAAACGAGATGAGCGCAATCTGGAGGGCATAAAAAAAGAATATGCCCGCAATCCTAATTCGCCTTCGCTCATCTTCCTGGTCCAGGACTTTGTGAACAATACCAGCGACTCGCATTACAGCTATATGAAATATGGCATGGAGGAATATGGCGATGGCGATGCCGAGGTCGTGAAGTCGATGAAAGACTTTGTTGTTTTTGCCCAAAAGGTGGTTAATGAAGACAAAACCAAATGCCCCGCATTGTGGCAAAGCGCCATAGGCTGGCTCAACCACTCACTGGGCAACAGCAAGGAGGCCATTGAGCAACTAAACAAGGCGATGAAGATGGGAGGAACCGATCGCATGCGTGAAAACGCACGTGTTTGTCGCATGGTGGCAACAGCCGAAAGCGAGCCGTTCGGCAAAAAACAGTCATCGTTCTTAAAGCAGGAGTTCCAGTGGATGGACGCAATGGCAAAGAGCGAACCTAATGACGCTGGATGTTTTTATTGCGAAGATGCAACTAACCACTACACCGAGGTGATGCAAAATCTCATCTATGATTCTATGGCACCCACTTTGCTTAAGAACGGCCAGACCAATGTGGCTGCTGCCCTCGTGGGATGGCAGGCTCAACGCGATGGCGAGGAAAATGAATACAAGACCGTTCTCGACAACCTGAACGCACAAGAGATGATTGACTACTATGCTTACCTTAAAGGCAAGCCAGCGTCGGATCTTGAGGCAGTGTTGCTTTCTGCAAACAAACTCCAGGCTGACCTCTATAATGACATGGTAGGTACAAAGATGATACGTGAAGGCCGTTTTGCCGAAGCAATCCCTTACCTAGAGAAAGTGTCACTGGCATTCATCAACGGACAGGCCATAGCGCCCTATGCTTCGGTTCGCGACTACCACAAGGAGCAATGCTTCGTAAGGCAAACCGCAGTTGACTATGACGTTCCAGAAATCACCAAAAACCAAAAACTTGCCTTCTGCAAGGAAATGGTAGATCTTAATGATCGTTTAGGCAAGGAGACGAATCCTGCCGAGAAGGCGCAAATCGCCTATGTGATGGCAAACATGTATCTGCAAGCGTCTTATCGCGGCAACTGCTGGTATTTGTCGAGATATGGCAACAGTGTTATGGACACCGTTTGCTACAAGAACGAGAAAGACTTCCTTGCCGAGGCGGCTCACCTATATGATGTGGCGTTGTCGCAACCTGGTTTGCCAGCTAAATTCACACAGTGTTACCTCTATGCGGCTGCTTTCCTCCCCTTCGGCGAGCCCTATCAATCATATATCTATGACGAGGACTACAACGGACATTGGGTGTATAACAAGCAGTCACACCAGTACAAGTCCCTGCTCGCTCTCAAGCAGTACACACAGGGTAATCCTCCTTTCTTGGCACCATACATCACCAAGTGTGACATCCTGAAGAGATTTCTCAACTAATGTAGCAAACAAGAGAGGATAAATAAACGCGTCCCATAGTTGCCGTGGCTTCTATGGGACGCGCTGTTTATTGCCGGTTGGGCTTTTAATGGGCGCAGGCTAGTGCAGCGGTAAGGATGATGGTGAAAAACAGCATGTTGCGCGCTGTGCCACCTAGGAGCGGGTTGAGAGCCTTGCCCTGGCGTGTGGTGAGTTGATACCAAGTGACAGTGTGCAGCACCAGATAGAGCGCAGGGGCCGCCAGCGCCCACAAGGGCAAGCGCTCGTCCATGAACAGGCATCCTAGCCACAGAGGGGTTAGCAGAGCGACGGCAACATAACCATTGATAAGGTAGGCCGCAGCGGCAGGTTTCCTGCCGAAGATAACTACAGATGTGTTCTTGCCGGCTTCGCGGTCGTCATCTACATCGCGATAGTTATTGACAAGCAATACATTCACGCCCATGAACCCTATTGCCATTGATGCCAGCAGCACGAGCATGTTGCTCGGTGAGAACGACAGCGGGGTCATCGACACCACATGGTGCGTGAAAACGACAGGCACAACGCCGAAGAAAATGAACACGGCAGCCTCGCCCAGACCGTGATAACTTAACGGATAAGGACCGGCGCTATAAGCAAGTGCGAATATTGCAATTATCAGACCCACAATGATGAGCCACCACTCGCCATACCACAGCATGCCCAGACCCACCAGGCAGTCAAGCACAAGTAGGGTGAAGGTGACATTGCGCAGCTTATTGGGGCTGATGTCGCCCTCTGTGACACCGCGCCGAGGACCGTCACGCCCGGGCTTGTCGGTGCCTTTGAGGTAGTCGTAGTATTCGTTTGCCATGTTAGACACAATCTGTGCCAGCAGAGCAAAGAGGACACACAGCACTGCTGGTATCCAGTTGAACTTGTCTTGCCATGCAGCAAAGCCAAGAGCGATAATCACTCCTGACAGGGAAACGGGCAATGTGCGCAACCGGGCGCACTCAATCCATATCTTTATTTTTTTCATATCATTCCTTTGGTTGAAGGTAGTTCGTACTTGAATGCATCACGCCTGATGGCTTGCTTGAGCGAACGAGCCAAGGCCTTGAAGATGCCTTCGATCTTGTGGTGCTCATTAGTGCCGCGTGCGCTGATGTAGAGGTTCATGCGCGCTCCGTCGCTCAAGCTCTTGAAGAAGTGCATGAACATCTCGGTGGGCATGTCGCCCACGTGCTCACGGTGGAACTCGGCATCCCACACGAGCCAGCTGCGCCCGCCCAGGTCGAGGGCAACAGTGCACTGGCAGTCGTCCATGGGCAGCATGAAACCGTAGCGGTCGATGCCGCGCTTGTCGCCCAGCGCTTTGCTGATGGCCTCGCCCAGCACGATGGCAGTGTCCTCGATGGTGTGGTGTTCGTCCACGTTAAGGTCGCCAGCGACCTTGATAGTAAGATTCATGCCCGAGTGGCGGCCTATCTGTTCCAGCATGTGGTCAAAGAACCCCAGGCCTGTGCTGATGTCGCATTTGCCAGTGCCGTCGAGGTCGAGGTCCACGGTGATGCGTGTCTCGGCAGTGTTGCGGGTCACTGTGGCAGTGCGGGTGCCGCAGCGCAGAAATTCGGCAATCTGTTGCCAGTTACCGGCAATTAGTGCGGTGTGGCCGGATAAGTCGGCTTCTTGCAACTGACGTTTAATGTCGTCGTCATTGCTCGCTATGAGTATGCCCTTTGCGCCCAGGTTGCGTGCCAGCATGATGTCGGTGAGGCGATCGCCTATCACATAACTGTGCTCAAGATCATAACTGCCGTCTAGATATTTGCCAAGCAAGGCAGTGCCTGGCTTGCGTGTAGGCTTGTGCTCGTGCTCGAATGTGACATCGATAACCACGTCGTCAAATTTCACTCCTTCGCCTTCAAGTGTTCTCATGATGAGGTTATGGGGGCCGGTAAAAGTCTCGGTCGGGAACGAGTCAGTGCCGAGTCCGTCCTGGTTGCTCACCATGACCAGTTCGAAGTCAAGGGTGCGTGCAATGAAATTAAGGCTGGTGATGACTCCCGGCAGGAACTCCAGCTTTTCAAACGAATCGAGCTGGTAGTCAACAGGGGGTTCAACGGCGATGGTGCCGTCGCGGTCGATAAATAGGACACGCTTGAGCGGTTTATCTTGCATATTCGTTTATTTGATTCATGAGTGTAACATTCTCTTGGTGTGTACCCACAGTAATGCGCAGGCATCCCTGGCACATGCTCACACGGTTGCGGTTGCGCACCACGGTGCCCTGGCCAAGCAGCGCTTTGTAGAGAGCATCGGCATCATCGACACGCACCAGCACGAAGTTGGCGTCGGTGGGGTAGATGTGCTTCACTGCCTCGGCTTGTGACAAAGCCTTGATGAGCCATTCACGCTCGTTGAGCAATGTCTCTACTTGCTGTGCCACCTCGTCACGAGAAGCAAGGCGCTCGAGGGCGTATTGCTGCGTGAGCATGTTCACGTTGTAGGGGTACTTCACGTTGTTCATCAGTGCGATGATGGCAGGCTGGGCAAATGCCATGCCCAGGCGCACGCCAGCGCTCCCCCATGCCTTAGATAGAGTCTGCATTACAACCACATTGGGCAACTCGGCAAGATGAGTTAACATTGTTGGCTTTGACGAGAAGTCGATGTAGGCCTCGTCAATGACCACGATACACTTGGCGCGTTTGCCGAAATTGAGCAAATCGGCAGCGTCGGCAGCAGTGCCGGTGGGATTGTTTGGCGAGCATATCCACATCACCTTGGTGTGTTCATCGGCAGCCTCAAGCATTGCGTCAAAGTTGACGCTGAAATCATCGTTGAGCGGCACGGTGCGGTATTCAACGTCGTTGACGTCGGCACACACTTGATACATGCCGTAGCTGGGCGACATCGCCACAACATTGTCGATACCCGGTGTGCAGAAGATGCGATACATCAGGTCGATGCACTCGTCGCTGCCGTTGCCCAGGAAGATGCTCTCCACGGGAACGCCCTTGATTGCCGACAGCTGTTGCTTGACTTGCATCTGTAACGGGTCGGGGTATCGGTTGTAAGGACCGTTGAACGGACTTTCGTTGGCATCGAGCCACACGCTTGCCGTGCCGCTGAACTCGTTGCGTGCACAACTGTAAGGCTCAAGTTTCAATATATTGGGTCTAACAAGTTTTTCTAATTCCATAGTGGTTGCTGTTTGTCATCCTTTGCCAACTCTCACTGCCACTGCAAGGCGGTGTGCCATGAGGTCCTCGGCTGCTGCCATGTCCATTACATGTTGTGCCAGTGCCTCGATTCCTTGGCGAGTGAGTTGCTGGAATGTGATTTTTTTGATGAAACTGTCGAGGTTCACACCGCTATAGGCTGTTGCATATCCGCTGGTGGGCAGTGTGTGGTTAGTGCCGCTGGCATAGTCGCCGGCGCTCTCGGGAGAGTAGGGCCCCAGGAACACCGAACCTGCATTCTCAACCATCAGCGCCAGTTCCTCGGCGCGAGAATGGTTGATGATGAGATGCTCGGGGGCATACCCATTGGCAAAGCGCATCATTTCCTCGTCGTCATGAAGCAATATCACATGGCTGTGGTTCAGAGATTTTTCCATCATCTCGCGGCGTGGCAACTTGTCAAGCAGTTCTTCAATTACGATAGGTAATTCTTGTGCTAGCCGTTCGCTTGTGGTGAGCAGTATGCTCTGGCTGTCGGGTCCATGCTCGGCTTGCGAGAGGAAATCGCTTGCCACATGACGGGCATCAGCGCTGCCGTCGGCCACAATCATCACCTCGCTAGGTCCGGCTGGCATGTCGATAGCAACGCCTGCGCTGCTCACTTGCATCTTGGCTTCCATCACCCAACGGTTGCCAGGACCGAATATCTTGCTCACGCGCTTAACTGTCTCGGTGCCAAGCGCCATAGCGGCAACGGCTTGTGCGCCGCCCACCTTATATACCTCGTCCACGCCACACAGTTGTGCAGCATAGAGAATGGCAGGGTGAACCTTGCCGTCTTTGCCGGCGGGGGTGCACATCACCACGTTGCGGCAGCCGGCAATCTTAGCTGGAACAGCAAGCATGAGCACGGTGGAGAATAGCGGAGAGTTGCCACCAGGTATATAAAGTCCCACGCTGGTGATGGGCACGGCACGCTGTGTGCATGTGACACCAGGCATGGTTTCCACGGTGATATCCTTCATGCGCTGTGCGGCATGGAATGCTTCGATGTTGGCCTTTGCAATGTTGATGGCATTCTTGAGCGAGTCGCTAACTAGTGTTGCAGCTTCGGCAAACTCGCTCTCGCTCACCTTGAGTTCGTCAAGATCTACCTTGTCGAACTGGCGTGCATAGTCGCGCAAAGCCTTGTCGCCCAGTTGGCGCACGCGGGCAATAATGCCCGATACCACGGCCTTTGCGTCATCGTTGACGGTAGCAGCACGCTGCATGAGCGGTTGCCAGGCGTGTGATGCAGGGAATCTGGTTATGTTCATATCACCATCTCCTCGATGTTGAGCACGAGTATGCCTTCAGCGCCCACGGTCTTTAGTTGGTTGATTACGCCCCACAGCTGTTTTTCTTCAAGCACTGCGTGAACCGAGCACCACTTCTCGTCGGCCAGCGGCAGAATGGTCGGGCTCTTGATACCCGGCAGGATTTCAACCACTTTGCCGAGTTTCTCACGCGGCACGTTCATGAGCAGGTATTTCTTTTTTTCGGCAGTCTTCACTGCCTCGATGCGAAACATGAGTTCGTCAAGAATCTCTTTCTTCTCGTCGTTGAGGTAGTGATTGTTGCCTATGAGCACCGCTTCGCTGTCGATCACAGTCTCCACTTCACGCAGGTTGTTGCTCACTAGGGTTCCTCCGCTCGACACGATGTCGAAGATAGCGTCGGCCAGACCGATGCCAGGGGCGATTTCTACCGAGCCGCTTATCTCGTGAATGTCGGCCTTGATGTTGTTATTCTCTAGAAACTCGTTGAGCACGTTGGGGTAGCTTGTGGCAATCTTCTTGCCGCTAAACCATTCGAGCCCATGATAGTCGGCATCCTTGGGCACGGCAAGCGACAAGCGGCATTTGCTAAATCCCAGCGGACGCAACACGTTGACATACTGTTTTTTCTCTAACACTTCGTTAAGCCCCACAATGCCCACGTCGGCAGTGCCGGCGGCAACCGATGCCGGGATGTCATCGTCGCGCAGGAACAGCAATTCCACTGGGAAGTTGCGAGAGGGTACAAGTAGCGTTCGTTTCACTGCAACCAACTTGATGCCGGCAGCTTTGAGTAATTCCATCGTCTCGTCATAGAGACGGCCTTTAGATTGAACTGCAATGCGTAACATAGTTATATGTTGTTTTTGTCGTTAATTATCATTTGTGAATCTATCTTGCCTTATAAAGCAACACAGCCTCCCTGCGGGGGAAGCTGCGTTGTGTTGATGTCGCAAATAGAGTTGTCTTTATTTTGATATAGCACACGACCAGCCTCCCTCACAAGCAGTGATGGTGACGATGGTGGTGATGTGCGGTGTAAAGTATCATTCTCTAATTGTTTTATAATGCAAAATTAAGAATTATTTTTCAATCAACCAAATCTGCCACTAAATTATTTGCATGTGGCCTTGCGCGGGGGGTGAATGATGCTGCACACCGGCAAACCAAAGGAATGCTATTGTCTCTTGAACACGTTGATGCTAAGCGGTGTGGCTTGTCTCTCGATGCTAGGTGTCTTGATCAGAGTGATGGTGTTGCCGTTGCGCAGCAGGTCGATGTGGATGAGGTTGCTGTGCCCCGAGATGCTGTCGGTGCCCAGTCCGCTCAACGCTACCACACCTTGCCGGTGGGTGTTGGCGCTCACGATGCGGGCATCACCATAACGTGAGGATGACAGGTAGTTGACGCTTATCATGTAGTCTCCGGCATGCGGCACGTTGACCTTGACGCTCACGGTGTCGCGCTGGGCGAGGTTGCGCGGAATCACATAGTGCTGGAACAAGTCACCACCCAGAATGAAGGGACGCGAGGTGTAGCTGAAGCATCGGCGGTTGCTCGCAATGAGCGCGATTTCAGAGAAATTGTCTATCTCTGGTATTGCAAACACCGAGTCGGCCACGTCGAGCGACGGGTTGCCGTTCACTATCAGCCGATAGGCAAGTTGGGGGTCGTAGTTGGTGATTGCGGCACTATCACCGTTCCACACCACGACAGGTTCGTCGGGGAACATCATGCGCTGGTTGACGATGGTCACGCCTTGGCTTGTGGTGCTCTCGTCCTTCACTGCAATCGTTATATTGTGGTGGCCGTGAAGTTTGTCGGCAGGTATGAAGTTGCTTCCCAGCTGTTTGCCGTCGAGCATGATTCGGTCGATGGTGTGGCCGCATCCTTGCAATGTGATGTCGAGAGTGGCATCGCGGTAGCTGAATCCGTTGATGTGCTTGTCGCCTGCCAGGCATTGCGGGATGACGGGAGAAAACTCAATTCCGTCGGTTTCAAATTTCATGCCGGCAAAGACGCGTATGGTCATGGCGACGTTGCTGATGGCAGCCGAGACGTCTAGATTGGCTGTTCCTTCGTTGACAAAGAGAGTTGAGTAAACAGCTTGTGCTCGCCACAGCGCGGCCAGGCCTCGACGCAAAGCATTGTCATTGCCTGCATGTGCCGACGCGAGGTTCCATAGCCCCTGGGTGTATCCCCAGGACTTCTCGTTGAGACAAGGTTCGGTGGAATGTGTGCGGGCAGGGTAGAAGTTGTTGACTCCGCAATGAGTGACAGCGGTTTTCTCGACGAGAGATTGCGCGCGGTCGTCCTCGTCGGCGATGCCCCACAGCACAGCCAGGGCTTGCGCGCGGTTGTCGCTGCATGGTGCATGCAGCGTACAGGTCTGACCGTAGATCAATGCTGAATACTGGCCATGCTTCTCGTTCCACATGTTCTCGTTGACAGCGGCATTGAGGTCGCGAGCCAGCTGGGCAAATTTGTTGTTGGTGTTGCCTAGTTCTTCGGCCATGTCGGCCATAGCTTTGAGCGAGCGCGCAGTCTCGATGTTGTTGCTCAATGTGAAGGTAGAGAACACGTCGCAACTTTCCATCCACGTGGGGAGTGCATCGACAAGAGGAGTGTAGTCGCTCGAGCAACCACGCACTAACCAGTCGCGGGTGTAGAATGCGATGTCTTCTTCTTGCTCGAAGGTAGCGGTTGCCACGTCGTAGGCATACTGTAGCCACTGCCGGTCGCCAGTCACTTGGTAAACGGTCCATGCAGCGGCAGGCCACGAGAGGCGGTTGTTGTAGGCCGGATAGTAGGGCGTGTCGTTGCCTTCTACCACGCCATCAGCCACTTTGTCCTTGAGCAGGGCTTTGGCCAATTCTGGGTCGGTGTAGGCAAGAGCAAGTTCAATGGCGTCATACAGGTCATTGCTTGAGTTGAAGTTGAGATGGTTGCGGTCGGTAGCAATCATCCATGACATGGCACTCAGGGCATCAACCAGCTTGTGCTGTGACTTGAATGACGTGACGCCTGCACTTGTGGGAAAGGCGATCTTCATGGGCTGCCCGTCGTTGCCGGTTATGTTTGACTTGATGGTCAAGGCATCGGTGGAATAAATGATGGTATCGCCCATGACGAGACTGTCGCCGGTGAGGGTGAAAATCTCATTTGTGGCAATAACATTGTCGGGCATGTCGTTATCACCACATGCCGTGAGCACCATGGTTGCCACGGCGCACAAGAGTGTTATTTGCCACCAACTTCTTATCATCACACAAATTTACAAAAAAAATGCCACAGATAGTTAAAAAACAGGCATTTTTACCGAGAAAATAGTAAAAATGCCTGTTTTATTGGTAATCTAGAATTGATTTATTATCAGTTCAAGATGATGTTGAGCAGAGCGTTGACGTCGGTAATATCTACGGTGCCATCGTTGTTCACGTCGGCACGGTTGTCATACTTGCTTGCATCGGCGTTGCCCAGAAGGATATTAACAACTGTGTTCACATCGGTGATATCCACGCTTCCGTCTCCGTTCACGTCACCATGTTCAAACATTTCAGGAGCATCGAGCGTGATGGTGGTGATAGAACGTGCGCTCAATTTCACTGCGTCGCCGGTGAAGTTGGGGTCGAGAGTGAGTTCGCGGCGCAGGCGGTGTCCCTTGTCGGTCACATACTTGTTGATAGTGTATCCGTTGAGGTCACGTCCGTTGGCTGCCAGTGTGATAGTGCGCTCGTCTGTGCCAGTGTTGACAATCACCATGACGAGTTGCTTGCCGTCGGGAGAGACATAACTAGATCCCAACAGGCCGTTGATCTCATCGGCACCGGTCATGCCCACGCGTTGGTAACCGGGACGGATGAAGAGGCTGAAGTTGCCCAGAGCCCACAGGCTCATGTCGTCGGTCACCGAGCCGCCCTTGGTGAGGTCGCCGTAGCTCTCGGTTCCGGTGTCGCCGCTAGCGTTGACGCGGATCAGGTAGAAGCGGTTCTTGTGTCCCCATTGCTCCTGGGCAAGTGCTGTCCAGTAGCTCCAAGAAGACACGTTGGCATACACGAGGTCGCACTGGATGACCTTGGCCATGAACAGGGCTATGTCGGTGTGAGTGGCTGCATCGTAGCCGCCCTCGGGGAAACCCGTCTTGCTCGAGGGAGCGGTATCGAGCAGACTCCACTCGGTCTGCCATATCTTGAGGTTGCGGTTCTTGGCAGCATTCCATGCCGATGTGCGTGAGTTCTGCAGCTCGTAGTTGGTGCCGAATGTCCAGTAACTGTGTGCTGCCGCGATGGGAGCCACAGATGGCAAGTTGCCCACGTAGTTGCTCTGGCTGCTGTTCCAGAACGCGTTGATCTGATTCTCGGAGAAGATTGAGTAGAGCGTGGTGTAGGACACGGCCTCGGGGATGAGAATCTTGCTGGTCAGGTTGCGAGAGGTGATGGATTTGTCGAGTTCCTTCACGAGTTTGCTGATTGTCTTGTTGGTCCAGTGTGATCCCTCCTGGCTGTTGTCCTTCCAGTCCCATGAAGGTTCGTTCACGGGCGAGATGTGTGAGATATTGTATCCCTCATCAATAAAGTGCTTGGCGGTGGTGGCGAGGAACTCGGCGAAGTCGTCGTAGCAGTCGTCTTTCAAGTTGGCGTCGCCAGTCGAATTATCACAGTGTGCGATGCCGTTCTTGGTGAAATAGACGGGTGCCGAGTTAGAGAACAGCACGAAGTCGTTCACTCCATATTCTTTAGCCTTCTGCATGAGGTATTGCTGCCCAGGGCAGCGGTTCCAGTCGTAGGAGCCGTCGGCCTGCAGGAAACAGTCGGCACGCTTGACAACCTCATCGATGCCACTGGCGTCGCCTTGAGCAGCGCTGCCGGCACCTAGGTTTACGCGCCAAGACGACAGACCGATGCCGGTGGGGTTGCCATTGGCATCCATGCGGGTGCTGAACAGCCACTTCGCCACCTTCTCACGGTTAGTGGTGCTGAAGTAGCGGCCCACAAACTCGCCGCTCCAGCAATCGCTAGCGGCAAAATTATCTATAGTTTGGTATTTCACACTCTCGTTGAGGGTGATAGCAGTCTGGGCACTGCCCACGGCCGCGCTGCAAGCCACAGCTGCAGCAAGTATGCTCTTGATAGTCTTTTCCATGTCGCAAAGTTAGTGAATTGATTTTATAATATAATGTGTAATTGTAGCAAAAAATATATAAAATGTAGCGGAATGTGGTTCTTCTCAAGGGGGGAGGGCAGTGTCTGAGGCATGCCTCGGAGTACTAGATGCCACCGTTGCAGGGAAATACGGGTACACCCGACGGAAAACCGCTGGGCACGGTGGCTACAGGGATAGTGGGTGCAAATGTTGTGGAAAACCGCCGGGCACGGTGGCTACAGGGATAGGGGGTGCAATGTTGTGGAAAACCGCCGGGCACGGTGGCTGTTGGGGTGGCGGTTACAGGTATTGCCTGAACCTGACAAAATGGAATGTCACTTCCTTGTTGCCTGGCGATAGTTCCTTTACCATGCGTTGCGATGTAGAAGCGACACAGGTGATGCCATGGCTCTTGAAACGTAACACAAGTGCGTGAGTGAGGCAGAACTCGCCCATGACGTGAACTGTGATGCTGGTGTTGCCGTGCCTAGTCACGATGTCGCTGACTATTTCGTCGGCCAGTTGGGTGATGCGGTTCTCGTCCCATTGCGGGGCAACGGCAGGGAAGGGATAGTCTTCTATCTCTCCCCATGCCTGAATGGCTGTCGCCTGTTGTTCTTGGCCCCACTTGCCGCAAGGATGATTGCTCAGGTTGATAAGCATTTTTATTTCTTTTTTGAGTTAATGACTAGGCCTTTGATGCTTGGGTTGGTGATGTTGAGTATTTCTTTGCGGATGTGCCCCGGGACTTGACCTCCGTCATAATAGATGAGGCTGACGATGTTAGTCACACTCTGAACGTTGAAGTCCTTGCGGGCAATCTTGAATGTGCCAATGCTCAGCGTTACAGTCTTGAAGGTGAAGCGATCCCTTATCCAGATTCCAGAGATGATCAGCAGCCATACAATGGTGATGGCGTTGATAATATTGTCCAAGATGGGAGTTCCACCAAACCACACTGATATCCAGTCTAAAAAATTGGACATGATACCAACAATGCTTTAAGCGTTGATGTTGTTTATCTCCTCATTCAGAAGGTGGAATAGTTCCTGCTCCTTGTTGGGACCAGCAGCCTCGAGACAGAAGTGTATGATCTTGTGGTCGTGGAACTTCTCGCGTGCAGTGTCGTCGATGTCGGCGTTAGTGATAAATACCGCCTTGCTGCTCATGCTGCCGTAGTTGTCGGTCACGGCCTTGAACTTGTCGATGTCAGTGCTGTTATAGATGCTTGTCTTGCATTCAATGAAGAACACCTTGCTGCCAGCCTTGAGAATAATGTCAACCTCGTTCTTCACCCTATTGGGGTCAATATTTTCAACAGGTTGGAAGATGCAGTTGCACCATATCTCGCTCGACCGGGGCCAGTGGGACAGCATGCGGGCCACCTTATATTCAAACCAGTTGAAGTTAAACAGCAGTTTCAATGCATGCTCCGAGTTGAGATGGAATGTTTCCTCGCGTCCTCTCTGGGTAAGCTTTATCGTGGCGTCACGAGAACTTGACCATTCTATATAAGAATAAGAGTCATAGCGTCCCTCGATGCTGCCGCTGGCAGGCAGATAATTCTGGTTCATGGTCATTTCCTTGAGCTGGCCATAGTTGTATCTAAAGGCCCTTTCGATGGTCTTGACCGAACGGTAGTCATCCTCTGTATATTCGTCAAATGGGGTGAACTGGTTCAAGGGGTTGCCTTGAAGCCTGAAGTGGGTGTCAAGATCAAGAGATTCATCCAAGACGGTTTCCTGCATGCTTCTCAGGTCGGTAACAATACCGTTTTGGCTGATGAGCATGATGTGGGCCGAGGTGTCTCTGAAAACATCAAAGAATGCCAAAGCCCAGAACTTGGTTCCACCCACCAGGTTTAGCGAAACCTCGTTTTCGCCAGGTTTGACAATTGTATTGATTTGCAACGCAGTTTCCATGATCGCGCTGTATTGAGTCGCCTTCATCTGGATAAGAGTGAAATCGATGTCGGTATCGGTGAACATGTTCTGCACAGCCTTAGCATCACCCTCAGTGCGTTCTGAATGCACCAGCACAACCATGTCGGGGGTCGTTTGCTTGATGCCGTTATACACGGGTTCCCGTTGTGCCCCTACAAGTGAAATATGTATTTTCTTAGCCATAAATTTGAGTTTAATGATGTGTAAAATTTTGCAATGTATGTGGAGTTTCTCCGCACACACCTTGTGTTATTTTTGTAATCCCTTCAACTTTTCATAGAGTTTATCAGTCCATTCTTTTCCCATTGCCTTGACAAAAGCTTTCATTTGTTTATTTAGCTCTCTATCGGAATGCATTTTCTCTGGAAGAGTAGCAATGTGTGTGACGAGAACCATTAAGTTATCGTCCGACATTTCGTTGCCGTTGTGAATCCAATTCTTTACAGCAGCAGCAACAGAACCAAGTGATGAATTTTTGCCTTCAAGTGATACTGATAGAGGAGTGTTAGTTGCCTTTTGTTTTTCTTGTTCCAGCGACTTAATCAATAGTTGAATTTCATCACAAGGGAGGGAATATTGTTGAGACAAAGATAATGCATTAGAATAATACTCTAAAGCTTTTTGTGACGAAATTTGAGCTTTTGCCCATTCAATATTCTTCTTGATCTGTTCTTTTGCAGTAGAAATGGCAAATTCCTTTTCTATTTGTTCTTGTATTGCTTGTGCTTTAACTCGCTCGTTCTCCCGACGAATTCTATCAACAGCAATATTATCCAAAGAACAATTAATTGTCAATAAACTAGATTCTTCCAAAACAGAGAAGTTGTTGTTGCTCTTTGCGTTTTTGTATTCATCTTCCTTCTTGTTGCCAATCTTGTGTTCCATTTCCATCATACGAACTTCATCAACCAAGTGCTCTGATGCAATTTTTACAAGAGCATTGGCAAGTGTCTTTAAAGAGAATCCTTCCTTGGCAAGCTCAACTTCGAATAAATGCAAGTACTCTTGGATATCTAGTTTCAATCCGTTCAGTCTGGTGACTTGCATTGAAATTTTACCATAACCGAAGGATTTTGCTAATCCTATGTTATGGAAAGTTCCATCAGTCAGATTAAATGATATTGCTGATAGCAACGCACCAATTTCAAAGGGACGCATGTTGTGTACCGAAAGATAACATTTAAACTTTTTTCCGTGGGGTAATGCAAAGGACTTCGGCATTTCAACATTTTGGTTTTTCTCGTTCCTAGGCAATGGACGCGTTTTGTTACTTTCAAAGATGCGATATCTTTTGCGCCCTGCAATCTTTACACCATCAGTATCGTATGTTTTGTAAGGTGCATTGCTTTGTTTTAGATAAAAAGGATAGAAAGATGCTTTAGGTTGGCCCAGTACACCTTCTATAGTTGTCAGCTCATGTTCGTCAATAAAATCTTCACACCAAGCATGTCCAATATGAACTCGACCCCGCAAAGAATTTTCTTTGCAGGTATAACCAAAGATTGCTTCTGGGATGTCAAGGCTATCTGTTGGTTTTTGAGCGTTCTCCACTGCTTGCTTCACATTGTTGGCAAAAGGGAAACGCATATAGCGTGTTAGACCTATTTTTACGGAGTCGTTATCCTTAATGAAAAACACAGGAATACGTTTACCTGCATATAATGCTTTGCGCAAGTATCCTTCCTTGCCTTCCTCGCCATAGCTTTTATTGCCCTTGTGAATGCTTTCAAAAGCTATAAAGTCATCATAACTGACTTCAAAACATTTTCCTTGATTCTCAGAGAAAAGATACTCATGCTTCTTCCCTTTCATGTAACCAGTGCAAACAATTCGGTAAAAACCTTGGGGAACGTATTTTATATTTTTGTTTTCTTTATAAGAAATCTCACCAGTTTTTATTTCCAACAATGGGAATAGTTCGTCTTTATATGCAACACTGCGTTGCTTATTTTCAGAACTTTCGTTGTCGGTTCCTTCATTGAAATCACTAAAATATTTACGGATAATATCAGAATGATGTATAGGTTGGATACCATTATTGCAGGGAGTGATGAAATATTGCTCCTTGACAATATATAACCACCCGCAGTTTACATTCTTCATTAAATCACGGTATCTTAATGCTTTTTGCGCTTCTCCAAAAGGCCGTTGCCAACCAAATGAATCATTGTTATATGTGACCATTTTAGCTGCTGATATTATTTCCAGTACATTACGAATGCATCCTTTGACCGAAGTTGCCGGGATGTAGTATTTTTTGCTTCCGTCGGGCATTTCGATATGTGCCGAATAGTAGTCTTCTGCCTCTCTCTTGTGCCCGTTGCGAACGAATAGAGGTGAGTGACTAGTTATAGATAGTTCAATAATTCCATCTTCTCCGTCGCTAAAAGGTATATCCATACTGATGAGTTCAGCATCAGGAGCGGGGAACACATCAGAACTAAGTGGTACGAAGTTATATGGTGATGTTATCATTTTTCTTGTGTTTTTGTGTTAGTAAAACCAGTGAATACTAAGTGGGTGGGATGAAGTACGGGCATGTCCAGGCATATTGGGTCTTTTTGAGCTTCCCAGTAGCGCAGAAACTGCAGGTTGTGCCCTTCCATGCGGTGCCCTACGAAGTTTTCGACAGTGACAGTCTGACGATTGAAATCTGCGCTTTCAAACTCGTAGCGCGTGATGATGTACTTGCCGTCAACATATTTCACTGAATACGATACATGGTTTGCCTTGTCACATAGCAGAGCCTCTATGACGAATGGATTTTCTCCTTCGATAAGTTCTACAGCTAAAGGTTCGCCCCCATTGTAAACTTTTGGTTTCGATTCATCGCTCATCCACACGTAACCCTCGTAGTTGCGTTGTTCTATTAAAGAAACCCGTTTTTCAGACCCTATACATCAAGGAACGTGGTTAGTTCCTCTATGTATTTGAGCTTTGTGATATCCTCCCATTGGCCATCCTTCTCTGTTCGCACCTTCTTGTATTTTGAGAGCATTCTGAAT
>NZ_JAZLLZ010000123.1:0-2701 GCF_045598405.1 Sodaliphilus sp. | reverse complement strand
TGTCGTGTTGGTGGTTCGTTTGGTTTTATTTGCCGCACTAAATTAAGTGAAATCACCGACATGACAAAATCCTGGGCAACTTTTTGTTGCTCAGGATATTATAAAAATTGTTAACAAAAGTGCTGCGGAATTAAGGTATTATGAAAAAGATTTTTATTTCTATTTTCTCGCTTTTACTTGTTACTTTAGTAGCTTGTCAGGCTAAAAACGATACAAGTGCTAGTGAAGGAGACGCTGCAATTGCAGAGAATGCCGAGGTGACTGAAAGTTCAGATTTAGCTTCGAGCCAGACAGAGGAAGGCGCGAAGGCTTTTATTGAGACTGTTTACAAGACATATCTCAACCCCACGCCCGAGGACGAGAAAAAAATTGACGACGCCGAAATCACAATCTTCGGCATGGCATACATGGATCAGTACATGTCGGAAAACCTTCAAGTGATGATTGTGGATGCCAACGACAAGCAGATTGCCGACGACACCATGTTTTTCGAGGCAGATATTTGGACCAACTCACAAGACGATACTGGGTTTAAAGTAAAGGAAATCAATATTGTGGAATTTACAGGCGAGACAGCAACTCTTGAGGTCGTATTGAATAATGGCCACCAAGACAGCAAAGTGTATCCTATCGTTGAATACAACAAGGATAAGGGCCGCTGGTTTGTTTGTGACTTTGACATTGCGGGAGAGAGATTACTTAGCATCATTGATGATTTTCTTAGCAAGTGAACAAAACGTAAAAAATGATTATTATGAGAAAAAACAATTATTTGTTATTGCTCATCCTTGCTGGGATGAGTGCATTGATGTTTACTGGATGTAAGTCATCAAAACTTCCTAATGCAGTCACCTATGAGAAACAGAAGAGCATCGTGGTCATCTATGACAATGACGTGCATTGCGGCATAGACGGCTATCCCAAGATGGCTGGTCTGCGTGACGCGATATCAGATACTGCCTATACTGCATTAGTGTCAAGCGGAGACTTCCTGCAAGGCGGTACCACAGGCGCCTTGTCACATGGCCAGTACATAGTTGACATCATGAAGACTATGGACTATGACGCAATCACCCTGGGCAATCATGAGTTTGACTATGGCGTGCCTGCAATGCTCACACTCCTTGACCAGGTAGATAACTCACGTGTTGCGTGCGTGAACTTCCGTGACATGAACGGCAAGCGCATCTACCAGCCCTACATAATGAAACAGATGGGTAATAAGAAGGTTGCCTTTATCGGCGCTGTCACTCCCACCGCAATGGCAACCGAGGCCTATTCTTTCTTCGACAAAGATGACAAGCAGATCTATGACTTGGCCGAGAAAGAAGTGTATCAGATGGTGCAGGAGCAGGTTAATGAGGCAAGAAAAGCCGGTGCTGATTATGTGATAATGATTACCCACCTGGGTGAGGATAAGAACGCCATGAATGTGGATTCCCACGGACTCGTTGAAGCCACTAATGGCATCGACATTGTCCTTGACGGACATTCTCACTCGGTTATCCCTCATGACATTGTGAAGAATAAAGACGGCAAGCCCATCATTGTAACCCAGACAGGCACAAAGCTTGCCAACGTGGGAAAACTTGTTATCTCGCCCGACGGCAAATTCAGCACAGAACTTGTTCCCATTGCAGAATGCACACAGGTAAGCGAAAAGGTGCAACATGCTACCGACAGCATCAAAAACCTGATGAGTGTGCTTGTGAACCGCAAGATATGCCAGCTCGACTATGACTTGCACATCCTTGACGCAAATGGCAAGCAAGCCGTCCGCCGCCAGGAAACAAACGCCGGAGACATTGTGACGGACGCTTATCGCGCTATCAGCGGTGCCGAAATCGCTATTACTAATGGCGGCGGCATTCGTTCGGAGGCTAAAGCGGGTGACCTTACTTATGGCGATGTCATTGCGTTCTTGCCCTATGATAACTATTTGAGCGTCGTAGAGGTGACAGGAAGCCAGTTGCTTGATATTCTTGAGACTTGCACATCGTTTATTCCCGTTGAAGATGGCGACTTCCCCCAAGTGTCGGGACTTAAATTCACAGTAAATGCTTCACGTGAGACCAACCGTGTTACCGACCTTGTGATACTGAATAAGGAAACAAACGAATATGAACCGGTGGATCTTGACCGCACCTACCAGCTCGCAACCATTGACTATTGCATCACAGGTGGCGGCCTTCGCAGTAAGCTGAAAAAGAATAATGTGCTCAAACCGAGTATTATGGTCTATAACGAATGTCTCATTCAGTATATAGTTGAGCATTTGAACGGTCACATCGGCAAAGAATATGCCGAGCCCCAGGGTCGCATCACCATCGTGAACTAAACATTACAGACTATCTCGCGTCCTGCCAGACGCGCTACTGAATAGTACCTAATTACCCTCACCGCCGAACGGGCTGTGGGGGTAATTCAGGTATTGTCCTTCCAGACAACAAATTGGCAATAATCACATTGACATGCAAAATTTAAATATATAATACAATTCATCAGTGAGATCATTGAGATCCGCGCGGGGAGTTCCATTGCTGAATAGTTACGTGTTAGGTGTAACTATTCAGCAATGGTATTTTGGGTAATTTCCCCGCGCGGATCTCACTGATAACACAGATTTAATAATAACTGAAAGAAATTAAAATAATTAGAATAATTTCTTATTCAGTTAAATCAGAGCAATCTGTTGTAACTA
>NZ_JAZLLZ010000122.1:0-3756 GCF_045598405.1 Sodaliphilus sp. | reverse complement strand
GTTTCACTCCCTTCGGTGGGGGTTATGTGCCCAAAGCAAGCTTTGTGCGTGTCGGCTTTCAGCCTCTAATTGTTAATATATTTTCAATGAAAAAAATCCGTGAAATCAGTGAGATCCGCGCGGGGAGTTCCGTTGGTGAATGGTTACGCCCCCAGTAAAGGTTTCGCATTTTTTTGCGGCAGACTCATTTTTTCTCGTCTCCGAGCAGTCCTAGCTTGATGCCCCTCAAGAGCTTGGCTTTGGAAACCTTGGCAGGTAGCTTCTTGCAGAGCACATTGGCACCTCCGGCTCCTTTCAGCTTGAGTTCGTTGGTCACGTCACATCTCACCACTCCTCTGCCGGTGTAACGCACATCGGCATTGCGGGCCTCGAGTTCCTGCACATTGAGGTCGCCAGTGCCCAGTCCTCTCACCACCAGCAGGTCGCACTTGCCGCTGGCATAGATGTCGCCCCAGCCGGTCTTGATCCTCACTGTGAGTTTTTCCACGTCCACTTCTTCCAGCTTGGTGTCGCCGTTGCGCGAGCTCACGGCGGTAAACTCCTTGACACCCTTGGGAACAAAAACCGTCACGGTGCTGTCGGCATTGTTCTCGGCAAATACCAGCGTGCTGGAATATACTGTGAGCAAGGGAGTTTGGTCCTTGCCCATCATGTCCTCTGCCACCTGGATTGTGAGTTTCTTTTTACTAGTCTTGAAAATCAAGTTGTTGGCAACCTTCTTTGTGGCCTTGAACTGCACATGGCCTGCGAGCGTTGTGCTGGGCTTATACACAACATCAATGTTATTGTCAACGACTAATTGTGTGAAATCACCCACATTGATGTCAAAATCCTCAACCTGCGCTACGGCGTTGAGCGATGTGAGCATGACCAGTGTCATTACTACTAAACTTAGTTTCTTCATAATATGTTTTTTTTGTATGTGTTATTATCCTAATTTTATTCTCAAGTCTTCATTGGGCAAGATGTCGCGCTCCACGTGGTCGAGGATGGCAACCAGCTCGTCGCGTGTAGAGGCTTGGAGCATGGCGATGCGTGTGGGACGGAAGTCCTTGATTCCTTTGAACAGTGGTGTTGCAGCGAGGTGGCGGCGTATGTGAAGGATGCCGCGGTACTCGTCGATGCGGTCGATGCTCTCATCAATCTGGCGTCGCACCAGGGTCATCTTCTCGCTGTCGCTGATCACGGGCATCTCGCCTGTGGCCATGTAGTGCTTCATCTCGCGGAATATCCACGGGGCGCCTATCGAGGCACGGCCCACCATGATGCCGTCCACGCCATAGCGGTTGAAGTACTCGACCAGTTTTTGCGGTGATGTGATGTCGCCGTTGCCTATGATGGGAATCGTCATGCGCGGGTTATTCTTCACCTCGCCTATGAGGGTCCAGTCGGCATCGCCGTTATAGAGCTGCGAGCGTGTGCGGCCGTGGATCGAGAGTGCCTGGATGCCGCAGTCTTGCAGCTGCTCGGCAAGGTCCACGATGATTTTGCTGTTGTGATCCCATCCCAGGCGGGTCTTTACCGTGACGGGGAGTTTCACCGCCTTCACCACCTCGCGGGTGATCTCGAGCAGCAGCGGGATGTTGCGAAGCATACCAGCTCCAGCGCCTTTGCCTGCAACTTTCTTCACGGGGCAGCCAAAGTTGATGTCGATAACCTCGGGCTGTGCTTGCTCGGCGATGCGTGCGGCCTCGACCATCGAATCCACGTCGCGGCCATAAATCTGGATAGCAGCAGGACGCTCGCCAGGAGCGATGTTGAGCTTGCGCACGGTGCTGTTGATGTTGCGCACCAGGGCCTCGGCGCTCACAAACTCGGTGTAAACCATATCGGCGCCTTGCTCTCGACATATCTTCCTGAACGACAAGTCGGTCACGTCCTCCATCGGGGCGAGCATGACCGGACGGTCTCCTAAATCTATATTGCCTATCTTCATTATAACTGCAAAAGTAATAATTTTTTACGAAAGACGAAAAAAAACAGTAAAATGCCATCAAAGGGACAGTCCCCGTGATGGCATTTTTGTCTGGAAAAGACCACAGATTGAATTTGAATGTGGCTGCTACCTGGCAAGTTGCAGCTGCAATGCCACGCCGGTGGTGACGGTGCCCAGTGTGTGGCGCGACGACGCTGTTGCCGTGGCTGCGGGCGGTGCCGATTGCGACAGCACTGGCGCAAGTTGTGTTTCGCGCTCGTAGGTGGCGTCGTAGCTGAACCGTGTGTGGTTGTAGTCGATGAAAAACTTGCATGCCATGCCGTTGTGCGTGAGCATGGTGAGGTTCAAGCCTGCGGTGCATGCCAGCGAGGTCGACGGTTTGAGCGTGAGGCGTTCGCGGGCAATAGACGCGTTGCCGTCCACATTCACGCCTTCGCTAGCGTCAAGACAGCATGAGCTCGCCATGCGCACACCGGCTAGTGCCTTTGCTCCCAGGGCGAAACGGTGGTTCAGCGCTATCGAGCCATACACGCCTGCCGTGGCGGTGTAGCTGGTCAGGTTGTCAACCGTCTGCATCATGCCATGCCCGGGCAGCATCGAGAGCGACTGCTTGCCGCCGGAAAGCATCTCCACCGAGTAGATGTTGAGCCCGTCGGCTCGCACTGGCATCTCGCATAGCGACACTTGCGCACCCACACCCACATTGCGGTGCAGGAACCATGCGCCCTCGATGCTCACCGTGGTGGCGGAGCCTAGGCGAAGCGTGGGGTGGAGTAGGTTTGCCTTGTCAAATCCTATTTCAACCGGGGCCGAGTGGGCGGCGTCGAGCAGAGACTGGTCAATGTCGATGCCTGCCAGCGGGATAGACGTGCCCAGGCTGGCCGAGAAAAACGACGGGTCCTGGCGCCAGTCGGCATCGTAGTCATGGGGGTATGTCTTTGTGCCTTTGTCCTTGAAAATAAGGTCGGTGATGAGGTATCCCAGGTCGGTGCTGATGATGCCTATTCCCGCGCCCACCAGTATGTCGCTGGCCCAGTGACGGTTGTTGTGGGCGCGCAAGATGCCGGTGGCTGCGGCTGCCGAGTAGGCGCCCACCGAGTACCACGGGCTGCGGGTAAGGCCATATTCCTTGTGCATGATAGTTGCTGCGGCAAATGCCGTGGCAGTGTGTCCCGAGGGAAACGAGTTGTTTGCCGAGCCGTTGGGACGCATCTCATTCACAGTGTGCTTCAACCCCTGGCTCAATCCGGCCATGATGCCCATCGACAGAGCGTTGCTCACTGCCAGCCGTTTCCAGTCGCTGCGTCCTTCCACCCCACAGGCTTTGAGCCCCCAGGTGGCTACAAGCGGGGAGAATTGCAGCACGTCGTCGAGACGGTTGTGCGACTTCGTCCCGCCGTCGGCAGGGACAGAGCGCTCGGCCCCATTGGCAGCCATTGCAACAACTCCTGCCCCAACCAGGGGAATCGGAGAAATCTGCAACTCGTGCCGCGGGTGGCAAATACTATCAGATGCCTGCGCCACCGCCACAACCGGCAACACAAGCAACAGGAAAAACACTGATAATGACTTCATAATCCTCATGTCTTAAAATCTCACTGCAAAGATACAAGTTTTCTTCGGTTATAACAAACTAGTTTCTTCTATCTACCACAATGGCACAGAGGTCACAGAGATTTTTTGCAGACTCCCCGCGCAGATCTCACAGAACACACGAAAAAAAATATCAGCAGATTGCAGATTAAACTGAAAAATAACAGTTTTTTATATTTTCAGCTTATTTTCAGTGTATTTCAAGCGCAGCGCCACCACCTAAATAC
>NZ_JAZLLZ010000121.1:0-63117 GCF_045598405.1 Sodaliphilus sp. | reverse complement strand
CGATGTCGTGTTGGTGGTTCGTTTGGTTTTATTTGCCGCACTAAATTAAGTGAAATCACCGACATGACAAAATCCTGGGCAACTTTTTGTTGCTCAGGATATTATAAAAATTGTTAACAAAAGTGCTGCGGAATTAAGGATATATGGAAACAACATTAACAAGAGAAAAATTAGAACCTGAATATCTGCTCGCATGCAGAGTGGTGCAAGAATGTAATATATGCCCATTTGCGGATGCGTGCCCTCAGAGTGAATTATGCCATCTTACTGGATTTGCTGCGAATAAAGCTGAGTCTTGCAAACTTTTGAGAAGTTTCTGTCGGAAGATTGGAGCGCGGTCTAAGATGGAGAAAATGCTTAGTAATAAGGCTAATAATAGCATAGAGGCACAGGCAAGCGATAAAAATGGGCAGTGTCCGTATTTTGTAGATTGTGACTTGAATGGTCGTACTAATGCTTATTGTGTGGATTCCAATAAGCGTTGGCAACATAATTGCACTCGTTATTTGAAATTGCACGCTCATTCAGCGAAACCAAAATGGACGTCGTATGAGGCAAAACAACAATTTGATGCGGAGAATCGGAAGCGGCGTGACATGCAACGAAAAACGGCCGTTGCTGAAAAATGTGCGGTTATTTTTTGTGTTGGATTTGTATATGTACTTATTATTGCGGCATATATTGCCACAGGACTTACATGGGATCCTGCTGGGTGGGTGTTTGGTTTTGTGCCAACGCTGGCTGCCGTGATATTTACGGCATGCATGTATCGTACCGTTATTTACAATGAAGACCTGACGCAGTTACTAGCTGCCTCTATGCTTTTTTTTATTGGAGGTATAATATCGGCTATCATTATGATTCCATTATGTAGTGGCAGCGATTTAAATCCTGGTTGGGGTTTTGTTGCTTACATAATTATGGGAGGAGTCCCCGCTATAGTACGGGAAATTTTTGAAAATAACGATTGATATAGGTAAACCTATGCCTGCAATTAGTGCAGTAACAATACTACAGCAAATGTGCAAAAAATGTTACTGCAATTAGTGCAGTAACCAACTAACAAACAATAATTATTAACTTTTTAAAAACATTTATTATGAACAAACAGAGAAGACAAGATTTGGAAGAAGCATTGAACATCCTGGACGATGCTATCGATGCTATTCAAGCGGTATGTGATGAGGAAACTGAGGCATTTGACTCGCTTCCAGAGGGTTTGCAATGCGGAAGCAGAGGCGACCAGATGCAGGACGCCATCGACACTATGGAGGATGGTATCGCAAAAATGCATAACATCAAGGACCAGCTGTTGACGAAGCTTTGCAAAAAGTAAGTTAAAACTTTTGTATTTTGTTGTGATTATTGTATTTTTGCACAAAATATAAGATATGACGAAAGAAGAATTAGGACAAAGGCTGAAGGAGATACGTGAAAGTAAGGGAATTACCTGTACTGATGTGGTGCGTGATTTGAAATTCGGCAATGGCACTGACATTGCTGCCTATGAGTATGGCGTGGTGAATGCTAGAATGGACAGGATACTGCAATATGTACAGTATTTAAATAGCGTGTTCATTATTACCGATGGTGTAACTAATGAGATCATATCTGATTATTCTAGTTTTATTGATTGGGTATGTAATATTATGAAACAGCGTAATGTGTCTCGTTATGCATTAGCAGTATGCTCAAAAATACCACAAACCACATTACAAGGTATGTTGTCTTATCATAGAAGAATATATATATCTAACGCCTTGGGACTGATAGATGCTTTAAATTTTGAATGTGTAATTCAGAGCGGTGTTAATTATCGCACTATACCTGTAGACATGCCAGTTTGCGCAGAATTGACATTGACAGACTTCGGCAATTTGGTGTGCGCACTTAACACGTCATCACTTAATAACAAAACAATGTGTGAAGGGCTGACTCCAATTAGCAATAAGCATCTTGAAAATGGCACTGGACGTGTAAAGTTGTCTTATGCGATATTATATTTAAATAATTTGCAGCATGTTATCGCATTACGGCGTAATGATGAAGAGTTCTTGGTCAATTCATATAATGATTTTGTGATATGGGCCAAATCTGTTCGCAAATCCCTTGGGTTAAGCGCTGGGCAAGCTTCTTGGAAAGTAGGTGCATCCAACCCACTCGTCTCTAATTTTGAATCAGGACGCACAACATTGACGTTAGCTGCGTTTCTGAAGGTCATCGCCGCTTATGGCGCTACTTTATCTATTATTAAAAAATAACATTAAACTAATCAATGAGTAACTATTCAGCAATACGATTTTACATATAATAGCTATTATCCTTCATGCAATTCGATGTTCTTCAGCCCTAAATCGGGCAAGTGCAATAAAGTCTTGAAAACTAATAAAATAATATCCGTTTTTCTTGTGTATGTCAAATATTTTTTGTACCTTTGTGCTCTATGAAAGAGCAAGTTACGGATATCATAAAGGAAATGGACATGCTGGCCTCGAAGATGGATTCGATGCTTGAAACCATAGATGCGCAATATACAGAGATTGCCGCCCTGAACCGTAACGTGCAGATGCTGCAAAAGGAGAACCGCAAACTCAGGAAACGCCTGGAGAAGTATGAGAAACCGGACAAGGACTCCAACAACAGCAGCACATCGCCCTCAAAGGAGAAGCTGAAGGACGAGATCGTGCGCCGCACAAAGACCCTGCGCAAGAAAAGCGGGCTGAAGCCCGGCGGCCAGCCATGAGGGACTGCATTTGCAGGACGATATGGCTGGGATAAAGGTATCACAAGCAAACCATGCCTTTAGGTATGGAATAGCAGAGAGCGACAGGCTCGAAGCTTTACGGTTTCTTATCCCGTACCTAAAGGCACGGGTAATTATTATCTACTTTTTACAGCCATTTCGGCGTACCCACGGCACGCCAGCATTGCTGCCTACAATATCACATCCCAAAAGGGATGTTGTTTGCCGTGACCTTGCCTGTTTTGTTTGTCACGACCTTGCTATTTGGGAATACACGCTGTTTATTGATATGTCTCTGGTTCGGCTAATTGACGACGGTGTCGTCACATTGCATCGTAACCGATGGCCGCAGGCCGTCGGAGAAAGGAACACACCCCAGCCGACCTCGAAGGGGTCGCACTTTCCCGCTTAACTTTCCTTTTCCCAGGAAAAAAACACTACTTTCCCACTGATTGCCCAGTTGATAGTGTTTTCGTTTAGGCGGTTTGTTATTTTTGCATCTATGAAACAACAAATTATGCTTTTGACCACCAGAAAGTGATCAAAGTGATAAAAGGCGATAAAAGTGAAAAAAACAGATAAAAGCGAGTAAAAACTATAACATTTATTGGAAATATGATTATTATGGTATTTTCTAGATATTTGAGAGTTTTCTTGCATGAGTTTTAATTTTTTACTAACTTTGCACTAATAATAAATAATAAAAAACTAATTAATTAAATTATGCTTAAGACAATATTATCGATTTCGGGAAAGCCCGGATTGTACAAGTTAATATCTTATGGTAAAAACCTTCTTATCGTTGAAAGCCTTGTTGATGGCAAGCGCACTCCTGCTACTGCTCGCGATAAGATTATCTCTTTAGGTGATATCGCTATCTATACTCTTGACCAGGAGGTTCCTCTGGCGCAAGTTATGGATACAATCAGCAAGCAATTTGATGGCAAGCAGTTGAATGCCGCTGATTATAAGACAGGTGAGCAACTCGCTGATTTCTTTAAGAGCGTGCTTCCTAACTATGATGAGGAACGTGTTTACAATAATGACATTAAGAAGGTAATCTCTTGGTATAATATTCTTGTGGGTGCTGGTATTACCGAATTTGTTCCTGCTGAAGAAAATGCTGCCGAGGAGGCAAAAGAGGAAGAAGCAAAGGAAGCTTAAATTAAGTATGTAAATATGGAATAGAATGTGGGGTTTATTTATATTGACCTCACATTCGTTTTAATAATGAATCGATATCGTATCATATTATTTGTGTGTGTGGCGGTAACAATGTTGTCGCTGTTGTCTTGTGGTAAACGCAATTATAATAAAGATGATATTTATGACAAACCATCTAAACACACAACTGCTTCGGTAACACACTCTTCTCGTACTGATGAAAAAGGTGATGTTTATAAGGCATGGAAAAGACTTGATATAAAACTTGGTAAGGAGGATAACAAGGAATTGTATAATGAGATTAAGGAATGGCTGGGTACTCCCTACAAGTATGCATGTGAAACTAAAGGCGTTTGCACTGATTGTTCGGGGTTTGTGATGAAGGTTTATCTGGCGGTATATAAAAAACCTATTGAGCGAAATTCTGGGCGCATCTTTGAGAAGAACTGCAAACCAATATCCCGCAACAACCTGAAGGAGGGAGATCTAGTCTTTTTTCATGGCAAAAATCCCGGTCGCATAACCCACGTGGGCATCTATTTGAAAGACGGGTACTTCGCTCATGCGTCTTCATCGCAAGGTGTTACGGTTAATTCTCTTGCGCAAAATTATTACAACACTCATTTCGAGTGTGCAGGGCGTGTGAAATAGGCACCATTAGAATGAATTGAGTAGTAGGGTACACCACTAGTAATGCATTCTTGCTCAAATACTTCAAGATTGTCTTTATAGATGTCTCCTGATAGAATGATCTTACGTGGATTATAAATTTCCAGCAGTTTGTCGATGGAGTTGTGATATTTCTTGGTCACTACCAAGAGATCCACGTCGATGCGATGTTCTAGTTTCTTGATTCTTTGCCACTTGCCATTGCCTACACACACTACTTTCATTCCGCCGATTGCACATCCTTCTTTTCCTTCTATCATCTCTATGTGGTTCACTTTGTAGTGTGAGAGCAACCGTTTGTTGTACAAGATGAAGCTCTCGATGTCGCTGTCGCTATCGGGTATCCACAAAATGCCGTGTCCATTGTTGAAGTATAGGATTTGGGTAAGGGTGTGATTATTGAATACCACGAATCCTTGCCTGGGTGTCGTGGCTGTGGTGTAGGCTTGTGATGCAAATAGCAAGGCGATGAACAGCAATGAGAGATTCATCCACTTGAAGCGACGGTTGAACAACCAGACTGCGATAGATACCAGAGCAATGTAATAGAGGACTACATCAAGTGATGTAACATACACATTGCCAAAGTATCCAGGCAAATTTTCACCCGTGAGACGCGCAACCCATGCTATACTGTTGTACATGCTATCGATGATAGAACTAAACCAGTCTATTTCAATTCCACAAGCGATTAGCGACAGGAATATTGCAGCACACACCATCAAGATAGGGAAAACTGGAAGCACTAACACATTGCCTACGACCGAAAGCAGTGATATTGTGTTGAAATACCATGCGGTGAGCATTATGGTGGATGCTGTTGCAATGATTGAAGTCATAGTGAGTGTGAATGTCCATGCAAGGATGGGCGAGGATTTTTTTAGATTCTTGGAAAACGTCTGTTGGTTAAAGATGATCAAGAATGCTACCGTAGCGAAACTTAATTGGAAACCAACAGAATAGAGCGATGACGGATATAGAAGGAGAATAATAATGGCAGCAAGGGCTAGTGAGTTTAGAGATAATGTCTTGCGATGAAACATCAGTCCGGCCACAACTATTGACATCATTATGGTGGCTCTGACCACCGACGGCGACATTCCTGTGAACACGGCATAGGCTGCAAGGATAATTATAGTGATAAAAAATCGTAGCGGACGCAGGCGTGTGTAGTTAAGCGGGAAAAGCAAGAACCATACTATTGCCATGATGACGCCCACATGCATTCCGCTCAATGCCAGTATGTGTGAGATTCCAGCCATTGCAAATGTGTTGCGAGTTTCGGGTGTGATAAACTTGCTGTTGCCCAGCAGGGTAGCCGCGATGAAGTTTTGGCATTCGGCACTCGTGTGCGTATTGAAAAGTATGGATATCAGCTGCTTTTTCAGTTTGTTACACTGGGTGATGAGAGTGTGAGAAGTGCCGGTTACCATGATTGCCGTTACCGGTAAATGCTGTGAGTAGAGCACCCCCTGGCGGCTCATGTGCTGGGCCATGTCAAAACCATCGGGATTGCCCATGTTCTTAATCGTGTCTAGCTGGCATTCATACATGATAAGGTCACCGGGCTCAAGATTGTAGTTGCACCCATTGGTCGAGATTGATATGTCATGCTTTCTGTCGAGCTTCAGCTTTCCGTCACGGTCGGCAGCCCAAAGCATTGTAGCATCAATTGTCATCGACCGATCGCTATAATAGATGTCATTGACACGGGCCTGGGCCATGCATCCCTTGATTTCCTGTATGTTTAGTGATGGCGGAGCATTTAAGCTGGTGTTTATCCACCCTAGTCCAAAAGAAACGGCAGCGATAGGGACAATCCACCATGGCCTGACGTTCATAGACCATTGCGGCGTGTGGGGGACCATCCAATTCAAGAAAGCGTAGAGCAAAACTCCTGCAAGAATGATCAATGCAGGGATAATGACCGACTCGCTCCACTGTGCAGCGCCAATGCCGCCCAGCATGGGCACTAGGATTCTTGCAAGAGGAACGCGTGCCAGAATAGACTGTTGTGCCTGTTGCATTCGGGGTATAGGTAAAGGGGGATTAGATACCCTCTTTATTCCAAATTTCGTAAGAAATAAACGCTTGCAGCAGAAGCATTTCAAGACCGTTTTTCACCTCGGCTCCCGCCTCTTTGCTCTTTTTCATGAACATAGTCTCATCGGGGTTGTAAATAAGGTCGTAACACAGATGCTCGTGTGTGAGGAAACGGTAAGGGAAGTCGGGACATTCATCAACGTGCGGATACATTCCGAGTGGGGTAGTGTTGACGATAATCTTGTGTTGTGCCACCATTGCCTTAGTCAATTCCTCGTAAGCGATTGTTGTAGCCGACTTGCGTCTAGAAACAAAGTTGACCTTAACGCCCAGTTTTTCCAAAGCATATTTCACTGCTTTAGAAGCACCACCGGTGCCGAGCACCAAGGCACTAGTGCGGGCGTTGTTGAGCAAAGGCTTGATGGTTTGTCCAAATGCAGGTGCGTCACTGTTGTAACCTCTGAGTTCGAGAAGTTCGCCCTCGGAGTCCTTTATAAACTTGATCACATTGACTGCTCCAATCTCATGTGCCGCGTCGTCGATAGACGCAAGATAGGGCATCACTTGTTCCTTATAAGGTATAGTGACATTGAGACCTCCAATCATGGGAGTCTCGCTTATGAGCTCCATCAGTTCGCCTATGTCTTCAAGATCATAATTGATATACTCAGCATTGATGCTCTCGGCATCAAACTTGCGGTTGAAATAGTCCTTGGAGAACGAGTGTCCTAGGGGATGGCCTATCAGGCCGTAGATTTTGTGGGAGTTAGTCTCAATCATAATGAATCACAGTTATATCAACCACAAAGTTATGAAAAAAATGTATTTGGAAAAAATAAAACCAAGAAAAATTCACTTCAAGAGGCTTATCTTAACTATGTATAGTCGAAAAAGCAGACGATTATGTGTAGTCTTTTTTTTACAATCCGTAATGCTGACGATGATACAAGAAAATAATCAAGTCAATTTAATTATGTATATATATACACAAATGTGTATATTTTAGAAAGAATAAAAAGTATTTGCGAAAAAATATACTAAATACTTGTATATATAAAAAAGTTATTATAAATTTGCAAAGTCAAAGAAAAACAAGTGCTTTGAAAAGAAATTAACTGTATAATTTTACAATTATCCATAAACATGAGCTTAGATTCAAAGAAATTTTTATTGCAAGAGAAGGATATACCCACAGCATGGTATAATGTCACAGTTGACATGCCCAACAAACCACGTCCTATGCTTCATCCCGGCACCAAACAGCCGCTCAAAGCAGAGGATCTTTATCCTATCTTTGCAGAGGAACTGGCCAACCAGGAATTAAACATGACTGATCGTTTCATTGAGATTCCTGAAGAGGTGCGCGAGATGTACAAAATCTATCGTCCAACACCATTGGTGCGTGCCCGTGGTCTTGAAAAAGCTCTCGACACGCCTGCTCACATTTATTTCAAGAACGAGAGCGTGAGTCCTGTGGGTTCTCATAAACTCAACTCTGCAATCGCACAAGCATACTACTGCAAGAAGCAGGGTATCACCAATATAACTACCGAAACTGGTGCTGGCCAGTGGGGTGCTGCATTATCGCTTGCGGCAAAACATTTCGGCCTTGAACTAGCTGTTTATATGGTTAAGGTATCTTATCATCAGAAACCATATCGTCGCTCAATCATGCAGACTTATGGCGCAGAGGTGATTGCGTCTCCCAGCATGTCGACAAAAGCCGGACGAAAGATTATCACCGAGCATCCCAATTACCAAGGCTCGCTAGGCACAGCAATCAGTGAAGCGGTAGAGCTGGCAATGTCGACACCTAACTGCCGTTACACTCTGGGTTCTGTGCTCAATCATGTATCACTGCACCAGACAGTTATCGGTCAGGAGGCAAAGAAACAGATGGAGATGGCAGGCGAATATCCTGACATCGTGATAGGTTGCTTCGGTGGCGGCAGTAACTTCTCGGGTATTTCATTCCCCTTCTTGCAAGGTAAGTTTGACGGCTCGCGTGCAGCAACTCGCTTCATCGCTGCCGAACCCCAGTCGTGTCCCAAACTGACTCGAGGCGTGTTCCAGTATGACTTTGGTGATGAGGCTGGTTATACACCGCTTATTCCCATGCGTACGCTTGGCCACAATTTTGCGCCTGCTAATATTCACGCTGGTGGACTTCGCTACCATGGCGCTGGTGCAATTGTGAGCCAGTTGCTTGAAGACAAGATTATTGAGGCGGTAGATATTCCTCAACTTGAGACATTTGCAGCAGCAACGCTCTTTGCACAGAGCGAGGGCATCATTCCTGCTCCAGAATCTTCTCATGCTATTGCTGCCACAATACGCGAAGCAAAGGCTTGCAAGGAGAGCGGCGAGAGCAAGGTGATCTTGTTCAACCTGTCGGGACATGGACTCATTGACATGGCTGCGTATGACCAGTATATTGCTGGCGACTTGTCAAATTACGAAGTAACACAAGATTCTATTGATAACAACATAGATACACTCGAAAAAATTATTAAGTAATATTTTCTCTTATTGAAATTTTTAAGGTTTTAGCCTTAAAGAGAATTGGAGTTGAAATTCCCCCGTTCGAGAGAATAGGGGGATTTTTGTTATTGTAAAATTTATGGATATATTTTGAATTCGCTTAATAGATGAAAAGTTGAAGGAGATGTTAGATGTTCTTTTATGTCTATCAAATTATTTAGTTTTTTGGGTATGGGACATCTTGTTGGTTAATAGATTGATTTATGTATTGGATAGTCTTCGCTGTATTTTTTTTGTCAAGATACTTTTTTTGCGAGATTAAAAGATTCTTTATCTGAATTACTTGAAGATTCAGTTGGTTAGATATTGTGTGATTTTTATTGTTGTTATGGCTTTGTTTTTATTTGTTTTATGGTGGCGGGTTTTGTGGTTTATGGCTTTTAGGGTTATTATCACATGTGCGTGTAACTGTTATTTTAACTTAATGTGGTGAAAAATGGGGGGAGATTTTGATGTGTAATTGACGAAAAATAAGTATCTTTGTAAGTTAATTATGGTGCGGAGACGTTTCTGCGTCTTAAAATTCAATAAGAAAAAATATTTTAAAATACATATCGATATGAAATTTAACATTCAAAGCAAAAAACTGCTTTCTCACCTTAATGCAGTTAGCAAGGTGATTATCAACAAGAACGCATATGCGATTCTTGATAACTTCCTGTTCGAACTTGAGGGTGATCGCCTCGTGGTTACAGGTAGTGACATGGAGACACGATTGACAACTAACGTTGAGGTTGCTGATGCCGAAGGCTCTGGTAAGTTTGCTGTTGACGTGAAGCGCATGCTCAGTCTTCTTAAAGAGCTTCCCGACACTGCGATGACAGTTGACGTGAACGAGGAGAACCTTGAGGTTGTGATCAAGTATGTGAGCGGCCAGTATAATATTATTGCGCTCAATGGCGATGAATATCCTCTCAAGAACCAAAGTTCAAGCGAGACCCAGCAATTCACCCTTGCACCTAAAGACATCATTGACGGCATCCAGCACACTATCTTTGCAGTGGGTACCGACGACATGCATCCTCAATTTATGGGTGTTTTCTGGGACATAAAGCACGACGGAATTACATTTGTAGCAAGCGATTCACACAAGTTGGTTCGTTACAGGAAACTCAACGTGGAGCCAAACATCGAGCGTTCTTTCATCTTGCCTTCTAAACCTGCTTCTATTTTGAGCAACATCCTGGACAAGAACGAGAAAACTCCCGTTACTATCACGGTTGATGATACAAGCGCGACATTTGAGACTGGTGATTATTCGCTCACATGCCGTTTCATCAACGGACGTTATCCCAACTATAACTCGGTTATCCCCGAGAATAACCCCTACAGCGTGCAGGCTGACCGCTTGACATTGCTCACAGCGCTGCGTCGCGTGTCGGTATTTGCTAGCGTTGGCGGTTTGGTGAAGCTCCAACTTGATCAGAATGCAATACTCATTACAGCACAAGACCTTGACCACTCAACCTCGGCCGAGGAGAAAATCCATTGCGAGTATGACGGCGAACCCATGACCATGGGATTCAAGAACAGCGATGTTATTGAAGTGCTCAACAACATTGACAACGAATCTGTTACCCTCAAACTGCTTGACCCTGCCCGTGCCGGTATTTTCCTGCCTAGTGAGCAAAAGCAAGGCGAGGACCTGCTCATCTTGCAAATGCCAATGATGATTTAAGCCGTAGTTATGGATTTGAATCTCAAAAAGCCCATCGTATTTTTTGATGTAGAGTCCACTGGACTTGACATAGTGAAGGACCGCATTATAGAGTTGAGCTATCTCAAGGTATTCCCCAATGGAGAAAAAGAGGAGAAGACTTTGCGCATCAATCCCGAAATGCATATTCCCGAGGTGTCGCAGGCAGTGCATCATATTAGCGATGAGGATGTTAAGGATAAACCCACTTTCAAGCAGGTGGCCAAGGACATCAAGGCAGTTTTCCAAGGAGCTGATATAGCAGGGTTCAACAGTAATCGTTTTGATATCCCCATTTTGGTTCAAGAACTGAATAGGGCAGGCGTTGACCTTGATTTGGAGAAAAGCAATTTTGTTGATGTCCAGGTGATTTACCACAAGCGTGAGAAGCGTGACCTTGAAGCCGCTTATAGATTTTATTGCGGCAGAGAGATGGAAAATCATCATTCGGCATCGTGCGATACCAGAGTTACCTACGAGGTGTTCATGGCACAGCTTGAACATTATGCCGACCTTGCAGGAATGAGCATCGAGGAACTGTCGGAACAGTATGGCACGTTTAATCGCAACGTTGATCTTGCTGGCCGTTTCATATACAACGACAAGAAGCAGGAGGTGTTCAATTTCGGAAAATACAAAGGCCAGCTTGTGGAGGATGTCTTAAACAAGGACTCGGGTTACTATGGCTGGATGCTCAATGGTGATTTTCCAGAGAACACCAAGAACGTGCTGACTCGCATAAAACTGCGCATGGCAGGCAAATTATAATCAGAAATTTTTAAAAACTGACAATCTCATTTGATTCATGAACTTAAGGAACCTCATATTGACGTTAGTCATAGCATGTGCATCATTGGTGTCATTGGCTCAAACGGAGTCAAATGAACTTAATTGCACGGTAGAAATCAACAGCCAGAAAGTTGCTAACGCTAACAAGGATGTGTTTAATGCACTCAAGGAGGCTATTTCGGAGTACATGAATACGACCAAATGGACTGATGCTGTGTTCAGCATGAATGAACGCATTGAATGCAAAATGTTTTTCACCATAGCCACTTATGACGATGGTACAGGCAAGATGACAGGAGACCTTCAAGTCCAGGCACAACGCCCAGTTTACAATAGTTCTTACATGACAACCCTGATAAACTTCAAGGACACAAAGATTGAATTCACCTATCAGTCGGGTGATCCTCTTGTTTATTCCGAAGTTGAAATGGAAAGTAACCTCACGGCGATACTCAACTTCTATGCATTTATGATTATCGCTATCGACTTTGACTCGTTTGCACAAAACGGCGGTGATCCTTACTATGAGAAGGCTGCTGCGGTAGTGCGACTGGCCCAAAGTTCGGGTGAAACTGGTTGGAAAGCATTTGAGGACACCAAAAACCGCAGTGCTGTGTTGAGTGCCTTCACCGACAAATCTACCTCGGGCATCAGGGAAATCATGTATAATTATCATCGACTGGGGCTTGACCAGATGAGTGTCAGTGTAGATAAGGGTAGGGCAAATATCACCAAATCACTTGAAACCCTTAAGAAGGTTTATGATGCTGCACCCATGTCGGTGTGTCTGTCAATGTTTAAGGATGCCAAACTTGATGAGTTGGTGAATGTCTATTCTAAAGCTAATATGACGGAGAAAGAAAGCGTCTATGAGATCCTTTACCCGTTATGGCCCACAGAGCAGACTCGACTCGAAAACATCAAGAAAGAAGCTACTAATTAAGTTATTATTAAAGCAACCCTAATCGTATAAAATGCTATCGCGTCTATTTATATCCAACTATGCTCTCATTGAACATCTAGAGATAGACTTCAATGGCGGATTCACTGTGGTAACAGGTGAAACAGGTGCCGGAAAATCTATTTTGCTAGGAGCATTGTCTTTGTTGCTGGGCGGCAAGGCCGACTCTAAAGCTGTGCGTGATGCTGAACATAAGATTATCGTGGAGGCGACATTTGATATCACTGGATATGGACTAGACGGCTACTTTAATGATAATGACATTGATTATTGCGAGACAGAATGCATCATCAGGCGCGAAGTGAGTGCTGCAGGACGTTCGAGGGCTTTTGTCAACGATACCCCTGTGGGATTGGGTGTTCTCAAGGATATTACCACAAGACTTATTGATATCCATTCGCAACATAGCAATATGCTGCTTGCCAAGTCGGGATTTCAACTTGATATACTTGATGGACTTGCGCACAATGACCAGTTGCTCGACGACTATGAGGCTGTTTACCGCAGGTGCGTCGAACTCAATCGTGATATAGAAGCTCGAAAGAAGCAAATAGCCCAGAATAAAGCCGAAGAAGACTATATCACATTCCAGCTTGAGCAGTTCCATGAGATAAACCTTCATGAAAACGAAGACGAAGAACTCGAGGCGCTGCAAAACAAGTTGAGCAATATCACTGAGCTTAAGGATGCATTGTGGACTGTTGACAATATACTTGGCAGTGAGGAGAATTCGGTAATAGATCAACTCAAGACTGTGGGGCAACGTCTCTCTTTCACGGAAGAGGTTATGGAAGAGACACGCGGCATGTCGCAGCGTGTGGCTGACTGCATTATCGACCTGAAAGATATTGTCATGAGTGTGTCGCAAGCACAGGAAAACCTGAACCTAGACCCTGCCGAACTGGACCGGATCAATGAGAGACTCGACACTATTTATTCCCTTGAGCGTAAACATAACGTGGGAAGTGTCAACGAACTGATAGCCTTGCAGCATCAACTGGAGGAAAAGCTTGCCAGTATCACAAAGGGGGATGACGAGATTGCGGAGTTGGTTGCCGAGTATGATAAGAAAAAGGCCGAATCAATGTCGCTTGCCAGATGTCTAAGCGATGCGCGCAGGAAAGCTGCTACGTCGTTTGCTCATGAACTGAAACCTCTTGTTGCTGGCTTGGGTATGAAGAATGTTGCGTTTGAAGTTGCATTTACTGAAACCGAGATGACTTCGACAGGCATTGATGCTGTGGAGTTTATGATGGCATTCAACAAGAACCAGGCTCTCATGCCAGTTAAGGATACAGCATCGGGTGGTGAGATTTCGCGCGTCATGTTGTGCATCAAGTCGATTGTGGCACGAAGCATGCACTTGCCCACGATAATATTTGACGAGGTGGATACCGGCGTGTCGGGCGACATAGCCTCCATGATAGGGGAGATGATGGCTCACATTGCTCAGTCTATCCAGGTCATGTCCATCACGCATCTTCCACAGGTGGCGGCTTGTGCATCAAGCCACATCAAAGTGTTCAAGAGCGACAACGACCAGGGCACATTCACCAGTGTCACAGGTCTTGACCAGGAACAGCATGTTATGGAGATTGCCCGTATGCTCAGCGGCAAGGGACTTGACGAGGCGGCAATCAACAATGCAAAGTCTCTAATCAATCAATATGTGAAAGTATGATAGATAAAACTCAATATATCTTTGGTCTTCGTCCCGTAATCGAAGCGATCGAATCGGGAAAGGAAATTGACAAATTATATGTCAAGAAAGACCTCTCTGGCGACTTGAGCAAGGAGTTGCTCGAAGTTGTTCGTGCTCATGGCGTGCTCGTGCAGCGCGTTCCCGTGCAGCGCATCGACCGCATCACGCGCAAGAACCACCAGGGGGTGCTTGCAGTGCTCTCGGCGGTCACTTATTATCACCTAGACTCGTTGGTTCCACAGCTATATGAGGATGGTGTTAACCCTTTTGTTGTTGTGCTTGATGGCGTGACTGATGTGCGTAACTTTGGCGCCATTGCTCGCACTTGCGAGTGTGCAGGAGTGAGTGCGATAGTTATTCCTGAACGTAATAGTGTGAGCGTCAATGCCGATGCAGTCAAGACCTCGGCGGGTGCATTGAATTATTTGCCTGTGTGCCGCGAGAGAAACCTTGTGAACGCAGTGAAGTTCCTGCACGACAGCGGGTTTAAGATTGTGGGCACTAGCGACAAGAATTCGCACAACTATACTCATTGCGATTATACAGGTCCTGTGGCCCTTGTGATGGGTAGTGAGGACGAAGGCATTTCGCCCGAGATCATGAAACTATGTGATACTCGTGCTGTGATTCCCGAGTTTGGCGAGATTAACTCATTGAATGTCTCGGTAGCGTCGGGCATCATGATCTATGAGGTGGTTCGTCAGCGTCTCAACGACAATCAGGGTGTAATATAATATTAATGTGTAAATAAAAAAATAATAGATATAATGATTAATCGTGTTCTTATCAGGGTCAAGGTAGTGCAGGCACTCTATAGTTATGTGCTCACTCGCCCCGACCGCACCTTTGAGCAAGCGAAAAAGGACTTGCAGTTGAGTTTTGAGAAATCTTATGAGTTGTACATGTACTTGTTTAAGCTCATCATTGAACTGACGGATCTCCAGGACCGTGCGCTTGATGATGCTCGCAACAAGTTCATGCCCACCGCTGAAGACTTAAATCCTAACACTCGTTTTGTTGACAACTGGCTTGTGTCGCAGTTGCGTGAAAATGAGGAATTAAATGTGTTTTTCAACGACAAATTGATTTCATGGCAGGATGAGATTATCTTCAAGCGTCTCACACTTGACAAAATCTTGCGTAGCGACCTCTACAAAGAGTACATGGCTGCACCGAGCACCGACTGCGCTACCGATTGTGAGTTTTGGAAACAAGTGGTGCGTCAGATTTTCCTCAACGACGAAGATATCGCCGAGCAGTTAGAAAACATGTCACTCTTCTGGAGTGTTGAGGATATTGATACTATGGGACAGTTCATCATCAAGAGCATTCGCAAGTTCCAGGATGGTCAGGACAATCCCATCATGCCCATGTACAAGGACGACGAGGACCGTGTATTTGGCGACAAATTGTTCTCTCGCACAGTTCAGATTATGGACGAGAACAATATACTAATCGACTCGTTCATCAAGTCGGAGCGTTGGGACAAGAACCGTGTCGCTCTCATGGATCGCCTCATCATGTGTGTTGCAGTCACTGAACTCAAAGGATTTGAGAGCATCCCCACATCGGTAACCCTCAACGAGTACATCGAGCTTGCCAAGGAATTCAGCACTCCTAACAGCGGACAGTTTGTCAATGGCATCCTGCATTCTGTAGTTAAAAATCTGCGTGACCGTGGCATCATTGTTAAGGCATAACATAAAGAATTAATTATAAACAAAATAACATCTATTTTAGAACTATGTTGAACTACATTTTATTATTTGGCGCTCCTGCTGCTAATGGTAGCGATGGAGGCAGTGGCTGGACTTCCATTATCATGATTGTTGCTTTGATAGCAATTTTCTATTTCTTCATGATTCGTCCTCAATCACAGAGACAGAAGAAGGTTAATGAATTTCGCAATAGTCTCAAGAAAGGAGACCATGTGATGACTGCTGGTGGCATTTATGGACGCATCAAGGAAGTAAAGGATACAGTCATCTTGCTGCAGATAGCCGAAGGCTGTACCATCAAGATTGACAAGACTATGGTTTACCAGTCAACACAGGATGTTGCTGAACTTGGCGCAAATCCTGCTGATGACGCCAACAAAACTAAATAATTAGTCTCAAAGTGGGTTTGCTGGATAGATTCATAGGGTGGTGCCATAAAATGCCAGGCGAGAACATTCGTTCGAAGTCGGTAATCCAATATTTGGCATTTGTGTGCATCTCATGCGTGCTGTGGTGTATGGTTACATTCAACAGCACTATATCTATGGATATTGAGATACCAGTAGAGGTGACATCCTGTCCGGCAAATGTCCATTTCTTGAGCAACGTGCCCGATACGCTCACTGTCAATGTGAGCAATCGCGGGACGGCTTTCTTGAAATACCTTTTTATGCCTGCGCCCAGGCTTGAACTGAAGTTCAGCGACTATTGCGATGGTAGCGGCAATTTCAGGGTTGAGCCTGCGCAGCTCAAAAAGGCAATAGCTAACACCTTGAGCAGAACTACTGTCATTAACTCGGTCTTGCCGGGGGATATCTCTGCCCGTTATACCGACTTGCCTGGCAAACTTGTGCCCGTGGTTCTAGATATGGATCTTGCGGCAGCTCCTTCCCATACCCTTAACGGTGTGGTCGAACGCAGTAATGACTCGGTGCTGGTATATGGCGACAGTAAGACTTTGAAGTCAATAACTCAAGTATATACTTATCATTTCAGCGAGTCGGGGCTGACCGACACATTGCGCCGCAAGGTGACTCTTGCTCCTATTAATGGTGCTGTCATCGAACCCCGTGCCATCGAAGTCATGATACCTGTGGAGAGAATGGTATTGAGGACGCAGAAGGTGCACGTCTCGGTACGCAATATGCCTCCCAATGTCAATGTGATCGTTTTCCCGTCGGTGGTTGAAGTTACTTACCGTGCTCCTATGAGTTATTTTAACAATAATAATAAGAATAATGCGATCACTGCAGTTGTGGACTATAACTCAATCAACATCAATACCCCCGGCAACAAGGTGGAATTGATGGTGGGCGAAGTGCCTGGAGCGTTTGAGAATGTCAGTCTGGAACTTGATAGCGTTGAGTATATCATTGAAAAACACTAAATTATTATGCTAATTGCAATAACAGGCGGCATAGGTGCTGGCAAGAGTGTAGTCTCAAGCATATTACGAGCTTTGGGGTATCCCGTGTATGACTGTGACAGCGAGGCCAAGAGGCTGATGGTTGCTTCGGCTCCACTGGTTGAAGGCATAAAGGAGTTGCTGGGTGATGATGCTTATTTTCCTGACGGGTCGCTGAACAAGGCCTTTGTCTCGTCTCGCATCTTTTCAAACCCCGGCTTGGTGGCATCTGTGAATGCCCTGGTTCATCCTGCTGTGCTGCGCGACATTGAGCGTTGGGCAAGTGAGACCGACAGAGACGAGTGCTTTGTGGAGACTGCCTTGCTGCATGAGAGCAACATGACCTCGATTATTGATAGTGTGTGGACTGTGACTGCCCCCGTCGAAACATGCATAGCACGTGTCATGAAACGCAATTCAATGAGTGAGGAGCAAGTGCGAGAGCGCATCAGCAATCAAAGCAATGATCGCATAACCAACGCACATGTCATCATCAACGACAACGTGCAACCTGTCATTCCGCAAGTTCTTAAATTGCTTTTGCTGAAATAATTTAGTAGTGTTCGGTTAAAATTGCGAGAGTTGTTCTAACTTCCCCAAAACACTGCTAGTTACGACACTTTGGCATAACCTGGGCTTGGTATAGAATAAAAAAAGAAAATGTTTTTTTTTAGTTTATATGGCTCACGCCAAGAACCGTGCTCATGGGAGTGAGCAGCGGTAAGTGGGCAAAGCCCGTGCCGCGACCAGCGAACCTTCCTTAAAATAGAGGACTCTGTCCTCAAAATGATAATACACTATCTGTGAGGTGATTCCATTTTGCTTGCAGAGCAAGCTATTTTCTAAGCGAAGCATAAAAATCAAAATAAAAATGTTTTCTTTTTTTTACCAGACAACAATATTTTGATATCTATCTTGCGATGCTCTGGTCGGCGTTGTAGATGATTCTCTCAAGTTTTTCGGCGGTTATTTGCTGGAAATCCTGCATAGAATTTGCTATGCGGAACTGGCATGTTGCGGTTTCGCCATATATCTCGCCCTCGGGCGTTTCATAGATGGTGTACCGCATGCCTGGACTCAACACGGAGAGCTCTCCTTGCTTCACGACACGGCACAAGTCAGTGTCGATGAGATTCCTGGGATCGAGGTGGACTTGAGTGTTTTCGTGTTGGTATTCGTGCTTCAACTGAAGCTCGGTGCGTAGCTGTCGCGTCCAATCATCAAGAATCGTTGCATGCCACTCCTTAGCCTGCTTGCTGGCTGTGCCGTGAACCTGATGCATGTGTGAGCACAAGCGGTGCATCACTTCGAGATAGGCTGCGGCAAGTGCCTGCTCGTTGCATTGCATGAGTAAGGCCACGAGACTGAACTCATAATGGTCGGCTCCCACAAAGTAGATGGTGTCAGGCTTGAAGTTGGCAATCTTCGCCTCTTCCTGACCGATGGTCTGCATGCGGTGTTCTATGTTCTGAAAAGTGAGTGTGGCGAGGAAATCGGGCTCCAATACATGGTTGAGACACAAGAAAACGGCAACGCTCTCGGCACAAGACATCGAGAATGTGTAGCCCATGCGATGCATGCACAAGAACAGGTCGTGAATGTACACGCTGTTTACATTCTTCATCGTCTTGGGGTATAATCCCTTGCTCCATTTGATGCTGCTCGCTCCTGGATTGACGCTAGGAGTGTCCCACACCTTATCGTAAACCCGTGCATACTCCTGCGCCACAGCAACTGCTGCGTCATAGAGTTCTTGAGTAACCTGTATTACAGCCATATTGATATCGCAACGATTTACCCAACATTGAAAACTCCCATACTCGCGTTATTTTAGGCATACAACCTAACAGAAATAATGGGCGAAACTACTTCTTATTTCTTGTTTTTTACCAATTGCTTAAGGTCTAATTTGGTGAGCACTATCACTGTTGTGCCGTCTTTGGTCATGAATGCCACTTCGTGGTCATTGATTCTCTTGTAGTATTCGGTTTGCTCTAGTCCTAGCAGCATCTCAGTTTCATAACCTATCTTGTTGCACTGGTTCTCGCTAGAGCGGAGGTCCTCAAACTGGATTGCAAAATCCTTGGTGGCGTCGATATGTATCACACCATTGATAATGTTGCATCCGGTGTTGGCGTGTATGGTTTGCAGTGCAACGTCTACCACGAGGTTGATTTTCTGGTCAAGGACGTTATTGTTGTTCATTTCCTTCACGGTCCATGCTCCGTTGAGCTCGTCCATGTTGTGCCTGGTGAGCACCATGAGCAGAGCTCCCTTGTTGTTGAGCAGTTTCATGCGTTCCACGTTTCCTGTGGTCTTAGTGAGTTGGACTCGTGCTACCTCGGTCAGCGTCTTGAGCATGTTGCGGTCGTTGTGGTTGTGGCAACTCTCTGATGTGCTGATGATGTCCTTGAAACTCATGTTGACGCCGTTGTTGGCAAACTTGCCGTTGATGGTGTTGCAACCATTGCTGCCATAAAACATCTTTCTGTCAAAGTCCAGGTATATATACGGGCGTTCGGTTGTGGAAAGTGGTTTTTTTCTTATTGAGTCCACGTTCCACTCGCCATATAGTTGTTTAGCGGGCGATGTGATGGCAATGACTTCCTCGGGGGTAAGCTTGACTGTCACGCGCTCCACGGTCACTTGTTTCTTTTCAAATTTGTCTTTTTTCTTCTTTGCGGCAGCTTCCATGGGGATCATCACTGCAAGTGCAAGAAGGGAAATGAATATGATTTTTTTCATTTGAATTTTGCCTTTTTCACTAAATAATTCCCCAAAATTACTCAAAAATTTACATATTAACCAAATTGTTTGCGGTTTTTAATACTTTATTAAAACATTTTATGTTGTCCCTTGCCAATTAATTAGTACTTTTGCAAATCTAAACAATGAAAAAGGTAATACAACATATAGTTTTCATGCTGTTCATGCTGTTGTTCTCGCTGCCTGCTGCCGCCCAGATCAACACTGACCAGGTCATGCGCATAGGTCGCAACGCTCTTTACTTTGAAGATTACATTCTCTCAATACAGTATTTCAATCAAGTCATTAAGGTTAAGCCGTTCCTTGCCGAGCCCTATTTCTACAGGGCTGTGGCGAAGATTAACCTTGAGGACTACAGCGGGGCCGAGGCCGATGCTGCGCTGGCCATTGAGCGAAACCCGTTCATTGTTGACGCCTATCAGGTGAGAGGCATAGCCAGGCAGAACATGCGCAACTACAAGGGGGCTATCGAGGACTACGAGTCGGGGCTCAAACTCAATCCCATGGAGAAGATTTTCATCATGAACCGTGCAGTGTGCCTGGCCGAACTAAAACGCTACGAAGAAGCCGACAGCGCTTATCAGCGAATGTGTGTGCTCGACCCCAAGAACGACAAGACCTATTTGGGTCTCGCTCACCTCAACCTTGCCCGCAACGACACCGCCCAGGCACTCGAGTATATCGAAAAGAGCATCGAACTGGCTACCAAGAATCCATCGGCATATCTCATGAAGGCCGATGTGCTCATGCGCAACAAAAAAGACTATGACGGCGCGCTCAAGGCCATTGACGCTGCTATCGAACTAGAACCTCGATATGCCGGATATTTCATCAACCGTGCTTACATCAAATATAACCTTGACGACTACTTTGGGGCGATGGCCGACTACGATTACGCCATTGGGCTAGACCCGTCGTCGCTCGAGGGACACTTCAACCGCGCGTTGCTGCTGGCCGAGGTGGGGGAGAACAACAAGGCTATCGAGGATCTCACTTATGTGCTCAAAAGCAACTCCGACAATTTCATGGCTCATTACAACCGCGCGATGCTATACTTCCGCACTGGCCAGTATAAGAAGGCAATTGCCGACTATGATGCCGTGCTCAGCAAGTATCCGTCATTTGAGGCCGGTTATATGGCGCGTGGCGAGACGAAGCGACGCATGGGCGACCGCAAGGGGGGCGATGCCGACTATGACAAGGCTCTTGCTATCTTCAAGCAGAAAAAAACTCATGTGAGTGATTTCAATCCTATCGAGATTGAGGTGGACGAGGCCAAGAAGAAAGCCGAGAAGCGAGAATTGGGCGAAGAGGATCCCGAGACTCAAGACGAAATCATGAACAAGTTCAACACCTTGCTCACCGTTGCTCCTGAGAACCCCATCAAACCCGAGTATGCCAACCGTCAGCGCGGACGCATCCAGAACACTAACATGGAAATCGAGCCAGAACCAATGTTTGTCCTGTCGTACTATGCCCATGACAACAAACTCAATGGCAACACCTATTATGTGAAAGAGATTGCCGAACTCAACGACACCCGCCTCTTGCCAGGCGTGCTGTCGCTCACCGAGGACGACAAGCCGATTGACGAGGAAGCTATAAACCGCCATTTTGCAAGCATTGAGTATTACAATAGCGTGCTGTCGTCGAGCAAACCACGCGCCATTGATTACTTTGCCCGTGGTGTGGATTATCTGCTCGTGCGCAACCCCGAGGCCGCTATTGCCGATGCCAAGGCTGCTATATCTGTCAATCCCAAGTTTGCCATGGCTCATTTCCTGCTTGCTAATGCTAAATACCTGAAATACCGCATGACCGATGCCATGCAAGATGCTGCTGCCGATGGCAACGATGCTAGTGCTAAGGCCATGTTGCGCCAGCAGGAGCACATCGTGCTGATGCAGGACATAATTGCTTCGCTCGACGACGTGATTAAACTCACGCCTAAAAACGTCTATGCCCTTTACGACAAAGGCAATGCCTACATGGCTGTCAACGACTATACATCAGCCATCAGCTGCTACACCAAGGCCATCGAGCTCAAACCCGACCTTGCTCCTGCCTATTACAATCGTGGTCTCATGTATTTGCGTTTGGGCAACAAAGACCTTGGAGTGGCCGACCTGAGCAAAGCAGGCGAACTTGGCATTCTCCCTAGCTACAACGTGCTGAAACGCATGGCAAACTAATATCAGATTCTTGGGTTTAAATTTGCTTTTTATATAATAATGTGTTATCTTTGCATGTTATTTCACAAACCACATAGTGCCGTTGTATGGCACTATCTAACAAAAAAATATTTACAGTATGATTAACATTACTTTTCCTGATGGAAACATCAAGCAATTTGAGGATGGTGTAACTCCGTTCCAGGTTGCCGAGAGCATTAGCGCCGGACTGGCTCGTAACATTCTGGCTGCTACACTTAACGATGAGGAGTGGGACATCTCTCGCCCCATCACACACGACGGCGCAATCAAGTTCTTCAAGTGGGAAGACGAGGAAGGCAAGCACGCCTTCTGGCACACATCGGCCCACCTCCTTGCCGAGGCTCTGCAAGAACTTTACAAGGGAATCCAGTTCGGTATTGGTCCCGCCATTGAGAATGGTTTCTACTATGATATCGATCCCGGTGAGAATACCCTCACCAGCGCCGACTTTGCTAAGATTGAAAAGAAGATGTTGGAACTCGTGGCACGCAAGGAAGAAGTCGTGCGCCGCGACATCAGCAAGGCCGATGCACTCAAGTTCTTCGGCGACGGAGGCCAGACTCTCAAGTGCGAGCTCATCAACGAACTTGAGGATGGTCACATCACTACATATACTCAGGGTAACTTCACTGACCTGTGTCGTGGCCCGCACATTCCCACCACCGCACCCATCAAGGCTGTGAAGATTCTTTCACTCGCCGGCGCTTACTGGCGTGGCGACGAGAAGCGTCCGCAACTGGTGCGCGTTTATGGTATCACTTTCCCCAAGAAATCAATGCTCGATGAGTATTTGACTCTGCTCGAGGAAGCAAAGAAGCGCGACCACCGCAAGATAGGTAAGGACATGGAGCTCTTCGCGTTCTCTCAAAATGTGGGTGCCGGTTTGCCCCTGTGGCTGCCCAAGGGCGCTGCACTGCGCAATCGCTTGCAAGACTATCTTGCTAAAATCCAGAAGAAATATGGTTACCTGCAGGTGATCACTCCGCACATCGGCAACAAGAACCTGTATGTTACCAGCGGCCACTATGCTAAATACGGTAAAGACTCATTCCAACCCATCCACACACCCGAGGAGGGCGAGGAATACCTGTTGAAACCCATGAACTGTCCTCACCACTGCGAGATCTTCCGCACATCACCTCGCAGCTACAAAGACCTTCCCCTGCGCTTTGCAGAGTTCGGTACCGTTTACCGTTATGAGCAGAGTGGTGAGCTCCATGGCCTCACCCGCGTGCGCTCGTTCACCCAGGACGACGCCCATCTCTATTGTACGCCCGACCAGCTCAAGCAGGAATTCCTCAGCGTGATGGACATCATCAATCACATCTTGGGCGTGTTCGGTTTCGAGTATGAGGCACAGATCTCATTGCGCGACCCCAAGAATCCCACCAAGTATGTAGGCAGCGACGAGAACTGGCAGCGTGCCGAGCAGGCTATCATCGAGGCTTGCGCCGAGAAGGGTCTTCCCGCCAAGCAAGTTGAGGGTGAGGCTGCATTCTATGGTCCCAAACTCGACTTCATGGTTAAGGATGCCCTAGGTCGTCGCTGGCAGCTGGGTACTATCCAGGTTGACTACAACCTGCCCGAACGCTTCGGCCTCGAATATACAGGCACCGACAATAAGAAGCACCGTCCCATCATGATTCATCGTGCACCCTTCGGCTCGCTCGAACGCTTCGTGGCTGTGCTGCTTGAGCACACTGCCGGCAAGCTCCCCTTGTGGCTCGTGCCCGACCAGGTCGTTGTGCTTCCCATCAGTGAGAAATACAACGACTATGCTAAACACGTTGTCGACGAACTCAACGACAAGGACGTGCGCGCTATCATCGACGATCGCAACGAAAAAATCGGTAAAAAGATACGCGATAACGAACTCAAACGCATACCCTACCTGCTCATCGTGGGTGAAAAAGAAGCATCAAATGAAGAAGTTTCTGTAAGAAAACAGGGCGAAGGTGATAAAGGTTCGAAAAAAATTACTATCTTTGCAGACGAAATCAATGCCGAAGTGGCAGAGATGATGAATAAGTGATAATTCAACCTGTTGTCCCTCAGGGGATAACGGGTTGTAATAATGCTTGAATTTATATTAATTTTAAAATTACTGAATGCAGAAAAAACCTTATTGGTCAGGACCGAAGCGTCCGTCAGCACCAGCCGCAGGCAACAATGGCCCTCGTCCACAGGGTGGCCGTCGTCAGCAGGGCGGAAAAAAAGACAAAGATGCCCACGCTATTAACGACGAGATCAAAGCACGCGAGGTGCGTCTCGTGGGTGACAACGTGGAGGAAGGTATTTACCCCATAGCCAAGGCGCTCAAGGTAGCCGATGAACTTGAACTCGACTTGATTGAGATTGCTCCCATGGCTCAGCCTCCCGTGTGCCGCGTCATGGACTATCAGAAGTTCTTGTACCAGCAGCGTAAGCGTCTCAAGGAGCAAAAGGCCAAGTCTGTTAAGGTCGTAGTCAAGGAGATCCGTTTCGGCCCGCAGACCGACGAGCATGACTATAACTTCAAGATGAAGCACGCCATTGAGTTCCTCAAAGAAGGTTCCAAGGTGAAGTCTTATGTGTTCTTCAAAGGACGTTCTATCCTTTTCAAGGAACAAGGCGAGGAGTTACTGCTCCGCTTTGCCAACGACCTGGAAGAGTATGGAAAGGTTGACCAGCTTCCCGTGCTTGAGGGTAAGCGCATGACCATCATGCTGTCACCGCGCAAACCTGCTGCGAAGAAGAAGGAAGAAAAACCTGCTGAGTAATTTCGAGTTAAGAAAAAGAAAAGGGGCATTAGGCTTGGTAAGTGCCTGGTCCCCGGTAATTAATAATAATTATTTTTTTAAACAACAACAAAATGCCAAAAGTTAAAACTAATTCCGGTGCCAAAAAAAGGTTCTCCTTTACCGGAACAGGAAAGATCAAAAGAGGTCACGCTTACAAGAGTCACATTCTGACTAAAAAGACAAAGAAGCAGAAACGCAGACTTACTCACGTTAGTCTCGTTGACAAAGCTAACATGAATTCAGTTCGCTTGATGCTTGTCAAGAAGTAATTCCTTTTTATTATCTTTCACAAGAGATTTTTATCATTTTTACTAACCGAATGCCCAGCACAAAGAGTTTGCAAGCCAAACCGCTGACATTCAAAACGATTTAAAAAAATGCCAAGATCAGTTAATCACGTAGCTTCAAGAGCTAAACGCAAGAAAATCTTAAAACTTACAAGAGGTTATTTCGGCGCCCGTAAGAACGTCTGGACCGTTGCCAAGAACACTTGGGAGAAAGGTCTTACCTATGCTTATGCTGACCGCAAGAAGAAAAAACGCAACTTCCGTGCGCTTTGGATTCAGCGTATCAACGCAGCTGCACGTCTTGAGGACCTCTCTTACAGCAAGTTGATGGGTCTCATCCATAAGGCTGGTATCCAAATCAACCGCAAGGTGCTTGCCGACCTGGCAATGAATAACCCCGAGGCTTTCAAGGCTATCGTTGAGAAGGCAAAGAACGCCTAATCACTAGTCGCGTAAAGTAACTGAAAAAACGAGCATGGTATTATACCATCGCTCGTTTTTTACTTTTATTGTCTAAAGAAATCAGTGTAATCATCTGACTTTCGGACCAGCTGATTTTCCCGGTTGGTAAAGCATGAAATGGAAAGGGGAGAGTGGGTGAAACATCCCTCTAGGTATGTGATATGGTATGCAGCCATGCAGACGTGCCATGGTACGCCTGCATGGCTGTTAATATTGGTAAGAATAATGAATCACCAAACAACTTGCCACTACAGCATATGATATTAATTATTAGTGTCCGGTAAAAATAGAAATATAAGCCAGAACTTATTGATAACAAATACATTATAACAAAAACAATCAGAGGCGGCTTGCTTTGTGACATCGAAGATGTCGGCGGCCTGCTTCATAAAACTCCATGCCATGTGCGTCGAAGATGCACATGAGCATGGGGTAGGCTATACAGTATATAGGAGCCTCGTAGAGGGGCTACATCGTCCTGATTGCGGGCAATATCGCGTTGGTGTTCCTCTCCGAGGCACGTTTTCGTGTAGCTTCCATCCCATGCTGCGCACCTCTTCGAGGCTGCTTGCATGGGGTTTGATTTCATCGAGCTCGCCAAGGCTCGGTTCGCATGGTGAGACTCTTCAAGCCTCTAACGTCTCCGATGTTTTTACCGGGCACTAATAGATATTAATGTAACTCCCCTTAATACCCAAAGGTATGGTTTGCTTGTGGTACTTTTATTCCAGCCATATCGTCCTGCATTTGCAGGCCTTCATGCTGGCTACCGTATTCCATTCCTATGGGATGGTCACAACGTGACACCAACTAGGGAAATTCGCTAATCTAGATTCACTAACAGAAAAAACGAGAGGGACACTCATTTGTGAGCATCCCTCTTGGTATATTAAGTAAATTGTAATTTACTCAGCTTTGAAGCTCTCGAGGTCTTCGGCCTTGAAATTCTTCACATAAGTGTAGTGACCGTTAACGTTAGCTTCAGCCATCTGTACATAAACTTGTGCACTCTTGGCAAACAGCTCGGGAGCCTTTGTTGCATCGTCAAGAATGAGCAGAGACATGATGATTTCACCAGTCATGTCATAGAGGCGACGAGCCAAGAAGTCGTGAGAGTCGATGTCGCTACCCTTGAGGATTGCTACTGCCTCCTCGTAGAGCTCAACGAGTTTCTCAACGCGAGCCTTGAGGGGCTTGAGATTCTCGGCAACCTCACTCTGAAGCATCTCCTTGATGTGAGCGAGGTATGCACCGTTAGTGATATAGCGAACAGCAGCAACAACCTGCAGCTGAGTTGTACCCTCATAGATAGAGAAGATGCGAGCGTCACGGAAGAGTCGCTGGCACTTGTACTCCATGATGAAGCCTGAACCGCCGTGTACTGAAATTGAGTCGTAGGCGTTCTGGTTAGCATACTCAGAGTTCATACCCTTTGCAAGTGGAGTGAACGCATCGGCGATGCGAGAATACTTCTTCATCTCCTGACGTTCTTCGGGAGTGAGTGTGCGCTCTCGAGCGATATCCTCGAGTGCCTTGTAGATGTCAACGTAACGAGATGTCATGTAAAGCAGTGATCGGCCAGCGTCGAGTTTAGCTTTCATGCGAGACAGCATGTCGTAAACAGCGGGGAAGGTGATAATTTTCTTGCCAAACTGTGCACGCTCCTTGGCATAAGCGAGAGCCTCGTTGTAAGCCTCTTGCTCCACGCCCACACTCTGTGCTGCGATACCCAGACGAGCACCGTTCATCAGCGCCATAACATACTTGATGAGACCCAGACGAGTGCTACCACACAGTTCTGCCTTAGCGTTCTTGTAAGTAAGCTCGCATGTGGGTGAGCCATGGATACCAAGCTTGTGCTCGATGTGACGAACGTCAACGCCGCCGTCGCGCTTGTCATAGATGAACATTGACAATCCGCGGCCGTCCTTTGTGCCTTCCTCGCTACGAGCGAGCACCAGGTGAATGTCGCTGTCACCGTTGGTAATGAAGCGCTTCACACCGTTCAGACGCCAGCAGTTGTTCTCCTCGTCGAATGTCGCCTTGAGCATCACACGCTGCAAGTCGCTACCTGCATCGGGCTCGGTGAGGTCCATTGACATTGTCTCGCCCTGGCTGATGCGGGGGATGTACTTTGCACGCTGCTCTTCGCTACCAAACTCATACAGAGTGTCGATACAGCTCTGGAGACTCCACACGTTCTGGAAACCTGCATCGGCTGCACTGATGATCTCGCTTAACATTGAGAAAGTGGTGTTGGGCAGGTTGAGACCGCCAAAGCGGCGAGGCATTGAGACGCCCCACAAACCAGCCTTGCGAGTCACGTCAAGATTCTCGTAAGTCTTTGATGCATAAATCATGCGTCCATTCTCCAAGTGGGGGCCTTCGAGGTCCACGTCCTCGCTATTAGGAGCAATGATATTAGCAGCGATGTCGCCAGTGATGTCAAGAATTCTCTTATAGTTCTCGATAGCATCCTCATAGTTTACGGGAGCATCGGCATATTGTTCTTTATCGGCATAGTTGCGTTCCTTGAGGTCAACGATGCGCTTCATGAGTGGGTGATTCAGGTGGAACCCAATCTCAGGATGATCAGTATAATAATTTGCCATGATGTGATTCTTTACTTACTGTTTTGTTTGTAATACTTGATGAGTTTGGGTACAACTTCCTCAACCGAGCCCACGATTACATAGTCAGCAATCTTGTTGATGGGAGCATCGGGATCAGTGTTGATAGAAATGATGATACCTGCGTCCTGCATACCAGCGATGTGCTGGATCTGTCCAGAGATACCGCAAGCGATATAAACCTTGGGATGTACGGTTACACCAGTCTGGCCGACCTGACGATCGTGGTCAACCCAGCCTGCATCAACAGCAGCGCGAGAAGCACCTACCTCGCCATGGAGTTCCTTTGCGAGAACAAACAGCTGGTCGAATGCCTCCTTGCTACCCACACCGTAACCACCGGCAACAACGATAGCAGCACCCTTGAGGTTGTGTTTAGCAGCCTCAACGTGGCGGTCGAGCACCTTAACCACGAAGTCGGTCTCGGGAACATACTTTGCAACTTCGGGATAAACAACTTCACCCTTGGCCTTGCCTTCGTAGAGAGCCTTCTGCATCACGCCTGAGCGCACTGTTGCCATCTGGGGACGATGCTCGGGGTTAACGATGGTGGCTACAATGTTACCACCAAATGCGGGGCGAATCTGATAAAGCAGGTTGTCATAGTGCTGCTTTGTGCGCACGTCGTCATAGTCGCCGATTTCGAGTTCGGTACAGTCGGCAGTAAGGCCGCTGGTGAGTGAAGAAGAAACGCGGGGACCCAGGTCGCGGCCAATCACGGTAGCACCCATGAGGCAGATTTGGGGATTCTCCTCTTTGAAGAGATTCACGAGGATGTCGGTGTGAGGAGCCGATGTGTAGGGGAATAATCCTTCGGCATCGAAAACGAACAACTTGTCAACACCGTAGGGCAGGATCTGTTCTTCAACCTTGCCCTTAATACCTGTACCAGCGACAACCGCATCGAGGTCAACGCCCAGTTCGGTAGCGAGTTTGCGGCCCTTGGTGAGCAGCTCTTGAGATACCTCGGCAACAGTAGTGCCTTCAATCTCGCAATATACTATTACATTATTCATAAAGTTCTACTATTAACCGATAATCTTATCATTCAACAATTCTTGTACAAGGCTTTCAACATCGGCATCACTGCCAGTGAGAGTCTTACTTTCCTTCGCCTGGAACACGATATTTACGACGTTCTTCACCTTTGTGGGCGAACCGCTCATACCGCACTGTGCGGGATCAGCATCGATGTCGGCAACGCTCCACTGGTTGAGGGTGAGGTAGGGACGCTCGTTATAGAGATCGGCCCAGGGCTCATCACCCTTGCGCTCCATGGGGCAAGTTGCATATTTGTACTTCATCACCAGCTTGGCATTGCAGGGGCGGCAAGGAGCAGCGCTGCCGTTAACAGTAACAACCACAGGAAGCGGAGCCCCGACGGTCTCAACGCCACCGTCGATGTGACGGCGAATAGTTGCCTTGCCATTTTCAATCTTGAGGATCTCTTCGGCATAGGTTACCTGGTTCAAGCCAAGTTTCTGTGCCACCTGGGGACCTACCTGTGCTGTATCGCCGTCGATAGCCTGGCGACCACCAATCACGATGTCAACATTGCCAATCTTCTTGATGGCAGTTGCGAGCGCATAGCTTGTTGCCAAAGTGTCGGCACCGGCAAAGCCGCGGTCGGTAAGCAACCAACCTGTGTCAGCTCCGCGGTAGAGACCCTGGCGAATGATTTCGCCAGCACTGGGGAGACCCATTGTAAGCATTCCAACAGTTGATCCGGGGTGTTGTTCCTTCAAGCGCAGAGCCTGCTCAAGCGCATTGAGGTCTTCGGGGTTGAAAATTGCGGGAAGGGCAGCACGGTTGATTGTGCCGTCGGCCTTCATCGCGTCTTTACCCACGTTGCGAGTATCTGGCACTTGCTTGGCCAGTACAACGATGTTCAAACTCATAATACCTTTTTAGTTTGTTTTATATGTTAATATATTCAATGTTCTATTTTTCAACCCACAAAGATACTCAAAAACTCGCATACCACCAAAGCACTTACCCCCTTTAATTCTTTTTCACACAAAAACTGGCCCCAAAAAACACAAATTCACTGTTTTTGTGGGTGAAAATGTGTTTTTTTAGTTAACCGCTTGGTCGTGCCCTCTGAAACGAGGGAGGCAATCACCGTGTGTGAATGTTTTTAATGTGGGGCGTATCGGCTGCCGGGGAGGGCAATGACAAGTCCTTTGCAGTCGAGGTCAACAAGGGTGCTCATCACTTTGTAGATGGGGATGCCCATTTGCGACGAGATGGTGTTGATGTGCGAATCGCTGTTGGCTTTAAGGAAATCGAGTATCTTTTGCTCCTCGTCGTTGAGTTGGGGAAATAGTTCGAGCTGCTTCGCTGCTGTGCTTTTAGTGTCCCATCTCATTGCCGAAGTGATGTCGTCGGCCGAAGTGATGCACAACGCCTGGTTGTTGTGAATGAGTTTGTTGCATCCGCGAGAGAACTCATCGCTCACTCGCCCCGGGACGGCAAAAACGTCTCTGTTATAATTTTGCGCGAGGGAAGCCGTGACGAGCGCTCCGCCACGCGCTGCCGATTCGACGACAAGCGTGCAGTCGCTCAAAGCGGCAATGATGCGATTGCGCGCCAGGAAGTTGCCCTTGTGTATCTCGTCTTGGCTTTGGTAGTCGGTGAGCACCATGCCGCCGTCACGCACGATGTTAATGGCGTCGTTCCGGTGGTCGGCAGGATAGATTCGGTTCAGTCCTCGGGGCATAACTGCAACGGTGGGCGTGCTGGTGGTCAGTGCTGCACGATGGGCGGTGATGTCGATGCCGTAAGCAAGTCCGCTTACAATAACCAGGTCGTCAATTCTGTCGTGTAAATCACGCACGATGTCGCGGCACATGGTGATGCCATAGCTGGTGGCATGCCTTGTGCCCACGATGCTGATCATGTGCCTGGCATTAAGGTTGCAACTGCCCGATGCGTATAGCAATAATGGTGCATCGCATGCTTCAAGTAGGCGGGTGGGATAGTCTTTGTCGGTATAGTATAATAGCTTTATGTTATTGTTTTGCAAGAACTTTAACTCGGTTTCGGCTTTTCTTATTTGCTGGTTGCGGTAGTCTTGCTTGTAGATGCGGCTACGTCCGCCGGTGAGTTGTTTTAATTGCTCTTCGGGCATTGAGAAGAATTCTTTTTCACTGCCCACCACGTCGAGTAGTTTTTGTGCCAGTTCGATGCCCATGCCCCTGATAGAAGCAAATGCAATTTTATACAACAAGTCTTGCATGATGATAGTTTATGGATTAGGTTCTAGATAATCTTTGAAAGCATTGAAAAGTTTTTCGCCTCGAGACAGTTTCCCTCCTTCAAGAGTGACAACGCTCACGTCGGCTTTGACTGCGATGTCGCCAGAGTCCTTGTGGAAAATGGTTTGGTGGAAGATGAATCGCACGCCTTTGCCTTCGACCCAGAGTTTACTCACCATGGTGTCACCGCTTTTTAAAGGTTTCTTGTAGTCGATCTCAACTCGTGATAACACAGGCGTGATGCCGTCGGCTTCCATTTGTGCAAAGGAGTATCCAGCATGCTTGCAGAAAGCGTGCCGGGTGTGCTCGAGGTAGTGCAAGTAATTGGCATTATTGACGATGCCTTCGCTGTCGAGTTCGTAATCGCGAACGTCGAGTTCTAGTTCAAAAATAAATTTATCCATGCATCATGTAGTTTATTTGTGTGCAAAGATACAAATAAATTTGGTCAGTTTACAAGTTATTTGTAATTTTGGAGAAAATATATATAAATATGAAACGAATTATAATAGTAATGTCGCTGCTATGCAGTGTGATGCTCGGCGAGGCATGTACCTCGGCAATCGTGAGCGGCAGTCTCACGGCCAATGGTCGCCCGCTCTTGTGGAAAAACCGTGACACCAACGACCAGAACAATAGGGTGGAGCGAGTAAAGGCCCACGACGGCCTGTATGAGTTTGTGGGACTTTTTGATGCTCGCGACCTGCGTGACACGGCTGCATGGATGGGTTTCAACGAGAAGGGTTTCGCTATCATGAACACTGCGTCATATAACCTGAACAACGATAATGTGCCCGAGAAAGACATGGACAAAGAGGGCGTGGTGATGCGCATGGCTCTGGAACGTTGCGTCACTGTCGATGACTTTGAGAAATTGCTCAACGACCTTCCCAAACCGATGGGCGTGGAGGCAAATTTCGGAGTAATCGACGCACAAGGTAACGGTGCTTATTTTGAGACTGGTAACTATAAGTACGTGAAGTATGACTTGAAAGACGAGCCCAGTGGTATTATCACTCGAACTAATTACTCTTATAGTGGCGTGAAAGACAAAGGTTATGGATATGTGAGGGAAAAGAACGAGCAGTATCTGCTGAAAAAGCATATTGCCGCCAAGGATATAACTCCGTCGGTTTTCACAGAAGAGATTTCACGCACATTCTATCACAGCGTGCTAGGCAAGAACTATAACAATGGGTCGCAACGATATGTTGTGGACCAAGATTTCATACCGCGCAGGATAAGTACTGCGTCAACGGTAATCGAAGGGGTGCTGCCCGGCGAGGATGCATCTCTCACCACAATGTGGATTGCTCTGGGTTATCCTCCCTGTGCCGACATCCACATGGTAAATACAGGAGAGGGCGGTGTCCCTGCCGAATTGAGCGGTACAGGCCAAGATAATCATTCGCCTCAATGCGACAAAGTGCAAAAACGCAAAAGCGAGGTGTTCTCGCTGAAACGTGATAACGGGAAGCAATATGTTGATTTGAGCAAGTTGTATAACAAGAAGGGAACAGGTTATTGTCAGACACTTGTGAAGGAGAATATGAGGAAATATGCCGAAGGGTATAAGATGCTTGAAGAAAAACGAAAAAAACTGCAACAGAAATAATATGATGAATAGTACTATATGGACTGGCGTGGCGACAATCGCCATGCTCATCGTGTCGAATGTGGTGATGACCCTGGCGTGGTATGGGCACTTGAAACTGCAAACAATGGGCGTCACCAGCAACTGGCCGCTGATAGGTGTTATTTTGCTGTCGTGGGGCATCGCTTTCTTTGAATATTGTTTCATGGTACCGGCCAACAGGATCGGGTTTATAGGCAATGGCGGACCGTTCTCGTTGCTCCAGCTCAAGATTGTCCAGGAGGCGTTGACGTTGATTATTTTCACGGCATTTGTCACTATCTTTTTCAAGAGTGAAACATTGCATTGGAACCACTTTGTGTCTTATGGTTTGCTGATTTTGGCCGTGTTTTTTGCTTTTCTTGACCCGAAATGAAAAAAAGACAAAGCTAGATGCTGAAAAATTTAAGCAAATTTCTTAACTTTGTAAAATATTGAAAGAATAAACCTGAAAGAATGAAAACTAAATCTATTTTAACCCTAGCAACAGCCGCCATAATGGGCGTGATGGGACATGCTGCCCAGGCATCGTGGCAGACAACTGTGGACCAAATGATAGCAAACGGAGAGTTCAAGAACGCTGAAACCTTGATGAATAAACTCCCTGCCAAGGAACGCAAGGCACAGGCAGTGCGTATTGACTCGCTCAACACTATCATGGATCGCATACGCAAGGATTTCACATTGACTCCTGAAGCTGGTCTTGAAAAAATCAAAGAACGTGTGCCTGGTGTGACCAACGCACAAATACAGCGATGGAAAGAACTTCACAAAATCGAATACATGGTTATTGATGGCAAGGAATGGTGGTTCAAGAAGAGCGTAGGCAACTTGTGGCTTCTTGCCGATGAATTTGCCACCGACCATGCCAAGGATAAGGAAGACGATTACAAGTATTATCGCAACCATTTCCTGCAAGCGATGAAAAGCGCCCCCGACGCTAATGGCGTGCGCAACTGGAGTACAGTGAACATCACATTCTCACTCGATGTTAAGGCCGATGCCGTTCCCGCGGGTGAGACAGTGAGGGTGTGGATGCCGTTCCCGCATGAAACATTGCGCCAGCGCAATATCAAGATGCTTGCCTCTGATCATGACGTTACTATGAGCGAAAGTGTATCCAAGCACCATACGGTGTATATGGAAGACGTGGCACAGAAAGGCAAACCTCTCCATTTTGAATACACATTCAGTTATGAAGTGGGTGAACGCCACATCGCTAAGGATGACATGCTGACAATGCTCGAACCCTATGACAAGAACAGCGAAGTATATAAGCGCTACACCATGAGCGAGGGCCGTCACATCGTGATTACTGATGAGATCAGGGCTAAAGCAAAAGAGATTGTGGGCGACGAGACTAACCCTGTGGAGCAGGCTGCATTGCTGTGCATGTGGATTGGCCGCACATTCCCCTGGGCTGGGGCCCGAGAATACAGCACGCTGGCCAACATACCCGACTATGTCCTAACCAATGGCCATGGTGATTGCGGCCAGGTGGCATTGCTTTATATCACTATGTGCCGAAGCCTAGGTATTCCTGCAAGGTGGGAGAGTGGTTACATGCTTCACCCCGGATATGAGAACTACCACGACTGGGCAGAGACTTACTATGAAGGAGTGGGTTGGGTGCCTACCGATCCCTCGTTCTGCCGCAGCACTGTTGATACTCCGCTCAATAACTACTATGTGACCGGAATTGACATGTATCGCTTGGCAACCAACGAAGCCGTGGGTGATGTGTTGAGCCCGAGTAAGACTTACATACGCAGTGAAACCGTTGACTTCCAGCCCGGTGAAGTGGAATGGAAGGGCGGAAACCTCTATTATGACTCTTTCGGTTCTTCATTGAAAGTTAATAGCATCACTCCTATTAAATAATTATCGTAAACATATAGACTATGAATAAAGTATCAAGAATATTGCTTGTTGTCGTAGCAGCTTGTATTGCTGGCAGCATGTGGGCAGCCACTCCCCGAGAAATCGTTAATTCCCTGAAACAGCGCATCGCTTCTGACAAACGCACTGCCGTGTGGGATGTCAAGACCGTGTCGCAGAAAGGTGTCCTTACAATTGTGGGCACCGTGGGCACTGTTGACTTGAAAGAAGCTGTGACTGCCGAATTCCAGAAAAACGGTTATAACAAGTTCTCTAATAATCTTATTGTCCTTGAAAACGCTGTGCCTGAGGGCAAACGATGGGCAATAGTGAAGTTGGGCCTTGCATCGCTCCGTTGTGAAGGTGCCCACTCGGCCGAGATGGCCACCCAGGCAATAATGGGAACACCGGTCAAAGTTCTTGAATATGACGCTGATGATTGGTGCCGCGTGGTTACGCCTGATGACTACATCTCATATGTACCCTCAAGTTCAATCAGTTTCAAGACCGATGAAGAAATGGCGCAATGGCGCAAGGCCGACCGATATATCGTGACTACCTATTGCACTCGCCTGGTCACTGAACCCAAAGGGGATGAGACGATTACTGACCTTACCTTGGGATGCATCCTTGAGTACAAGGGAGAGAAAAAAGGTTGGGTATGCCTGGCAACTCCTGATGGCCGTGTGGGATATGTCGAGAAAGAGTCGGTTGAATCGCTCAACACATGGAAACAACAATCATTTAACGCTGACTTGATTGAGCGCACAGCTCGCCGCATGATGGGTTCAGGCTACTTGTGGGGCGGCACCTCTACCAAGGTTACCGACTGCTCGGGTTTGTCAAAGATCAGTTATTTTTCTAATGGTATCATCTTGCAGCGCGACGCATCGCAGCAGGCTCTCACTGGTGAGAAATTTAGTGACTATCATGATGCCAAGCTTGGCGACTTGCTGTTCTTTGGCAATGCAAAGACTGGCCGCGTGACCCATGTGGGCATATACCTGCGTGACGGAAAGTACATTCACTGCTCTGGTCAAGTGAAGATTAACAGCCTTGACCCCAAGGACCCTGCTTATCTTTACTCAACATTGTCGATAAGTCGCATTGATGGAAAGATAGGCACAAAGGGCATCACTACTGTTGCCCAGCACAAGTGGTATTTTGATAATTAATTAGTATAAATTAAAATTTTAAGATATGGATAGACGTAAATTTCTTGCTGGCGCAGGTCTAGGTATCCTTGCCGCAGCATCACCCATTTCGCTCTCTGCTATAGAGAATGTAATTCAACCCAAACCTCGCAAAAGCGGAAGATTGAACTTGTCATTTTTCCCTTATGAACTGAAGTTGAGACACGCTTTTAACCTGGCACGTTATAGCCGCACAACAACACCTGATGTGCAGGTGCAGCTGGAATATGACGGTGTGATAGGTTATGGCGAGGCTTCAATGCCTCCCTATCTGGGCGAATCGGTTGAGAGTGTAACAAAGTTCCTCAGTTCGCTTGACCTGACACAATTCAGCGATCCATTCTGTATTGATGATATTCTCACTTATGTTGATAACGTAGCGCCCAACAACCGTGCGGCGAAGGCTAGTGTTGATATTGCCCTTCATGACTTGCTGGGTAAACTCATGGGTCAGCCTTGGTACAAGATTTGGGGTTATAATCCAGAAAAAACTCCTTGCACAAGTTTTACTATCGGCATTGACACAGAGGAGGTTGTTCGCAAGAAAGTGGAAGAAGCACGTCCTTACAAGGTAATCAAGGTGAAGATGGGTCTCGACAACGACCGTGAGACTATCAATATCATCAGGGAAATGATGCCCGACGTGCCACTGTGCGTTGATGTTAACCAGGGTTGGAAAACAAAGGAGCATGGTCTCGAGATGTGCCATTGGCTTGCTGAACGCAACTGTCTCTTCGTGGAGCAACCGTTTGACAAGACCTGGATCGACGAGACTGCATGGCTGCGCGAGCGCTCGCCACTGCCCATTATTGCCGATGAAGCATTCCAGCGTCTTCCTGACATCGTGCGATTCAAGGGCGTGTATGATGGCATCAATATCAAACTCATGAAGAGCACAGGCTTGTATGAGGCTCACAAGATGGTGACTCTGGCTCATGCGCTCGACATGAAGGTGATGCTGGGCTGTATGACCGAGACTTCATGTGCTGTGACAGCCGCTGCCAATCTGGCTCCCGTTGTTGACTATTGTGATCTTGATGGTAACTTGTTGATTGCCAACGATCGTTTCAGCGGTATGACAGTTGAAAACGGTAAGGTTACACTTCACGATGTGCCGGGCCTGGGCATCAAGTTGCTTGACAAATAATTGCTTGAAATTGAATAGAAATCACCTGTGAAGGGACTGTGTGCCTAATAGTGCATTGTTCCTTCTCAGGTTAATGTTTTTAAAGAAAAAAGTATGAAAAAACCGATTATCGGTGTAGTTGCGATATTGTTATTGGGATTGGCAGTCTTTGCTGGTCTCTCGTTTTGGGGAGACGGTATTGACATAGGGTCAACCCATATCAAAACAGGTTCTTTTGCCGAGAACATGCTCACGCCTCCCGATACTGCTACAAGTGCTGCTGCTAATGTTGAAGATAGCGTGAAAAAATCTAATGTGCGCCAGCCCTTGGACACTACGTCGAAGGTGATTTTGTTTGCTGGCGACTCGATGTTGGAGGGACTGGGTCCGCGAATGGCTGCATACGCCACAGCCAACGGTCACACGCTTATTAATGTGATATGGTATAGCTCTACGACCGAGATATGGGGTAGAGGAACACGCTTGAAGGAACGCATTGAAGAGTTTCATCCTGATTTTATCTTCATCAGTCTGGGTGGTAACGAATTGTTCGTTAGTGATATAAAGAAAAAACGACAAAAGTATTTAAATAACATGCTTGAACAGATAGGAGATATCCCCTATGTGTGGATAGGCCCTCCTAATTGGAAACCTGATACAGGCATAAATGACATGCTTGCTGAAAGCGTGGCCCCAGGTTCGTTTTATTTGAGCAACGGACAGCATTTTGACCGTGCAAAGGATGGCGCTCATCCCACACGCCAGTCGGCTGCCGCATGGTGCGACCGCATCTGCAAGTGGGTGATGGACTCGTCTTATCATCCCATAAAGCTTGAGGTGCCTGCCGAGGCAAAAGGCAAGTGCAAGACTATTGTATATCAACCTGAAGTATAAAAAATGGCAGAATATAGTTTTAGTCTCTCGACATTGTGGTACAACATAGTGCAGCAGCTCAGTTACAACCCGCAGGAACCTCTCATGTTCTCTAGCGGATTGTTCTGGGTGCTCATTATAATTTTCTTGCCCATATATTCCTTGGTGAAGTCTCGCCGCACGATGATGGCAATATTTGTGACATTGTTCAGCCTTTTCTTTTTCTATAAGTCTAGCGGGTTGTGCTTTTTCTTCTTACTGGCCACATCGGTTGTCGATTGGGCGCTAGCGCAGTATATAGACAAGTGCAAGAAAAGGGCAATGCGCAAGTTGGCGTTGGCAGTATCATTGCTATGCTCGGTGGGAATGTTGGTGTATTTTAAATATGCTAACTTCTTGCTGTTCAATTTCGATGCCATTGTAGGACGCAATTTCCAGCCGCTTGACATCATATTGCCTGTGGGCATTTCGTTCTACACATTCAGGACTGTCAGTTATGTTGTGGATGTGTATAACAAGAAAATACCGGCCACAACCAGCTTGCTTGACTATGTGTTTTTCTTGTCCTTCTTCCCTTGCTTGATTGCAGGTCCTGTTGTAAGGGCATCGGAGTTCATGCCTCAACTGCACGAGAACAAAGCTCCCACGCGCGAACAAGTATATGGAGGCATGTGGCTAATTATGCTCGGCATTATCAAGAAGGCAGTCTTTGCCGATTATATTGCCCAGTATGTCAACATTGCCTATGGCAACCCCACTGGTTATAGCGGTGTGGAGTTGCTGATGGCTATTCTGGGATACTCGATGCAGATTTATTGTGACTTCTCGGGTTATAGCGACATGGCAATAGGTTTGGGCTCGATGATGGGCTTTAACCAGGGTGTCAACTTTGATTTCCCTTACAGATCACTAAATGTAACCGAATTTTGGAGGCGCTGGCACATCTCCTTGTCATTCTGGCTGCGTGATTACATCTATATTTCAATGGGGGGTAACCGCAAGGGCAAGTTGAGGCAATATGTGAACCTGATGACCACGATGCTCGTGGGTGGCCTCTGGCATGGAGCAGCATGGAACTTCATCATTTGGGGCGCTGGCCATGGATTGGCACTGTGTGTTCACAAGTTCATGATGCCGTCGCTCAAGAAAATACCTGACAACATTGTGGTCAAGTTTATATCTTGGCTGTTGACATTCTCACTAGTGACATTGTTGTTTGTGTTCTTCCGTGCCGATAGTTTTGACACTGTGTGGGCAATGCTGTGTGGCACTGTCACTCGCTTTGACGTGGCCTATTTCCCCGTATTCTTAAAGGTGAGATATACATGGTGCGCACTCATGATTATCATCTTTGCAATGCATTTTGTCCCCAAGGATTTCTACGAGCGTGTGCGCACATGGTATATCAATAGTTGGTGGATATGTAAGTTTATCATCTTCTTGGTGGTCGTGCAACTGGTGATTGAATTCTCGTCGGCCGATGTGCAGCCGCTCATCTATGCGCAATTCTAAATCTTTAAACATTTTCCGAAAAATAAAACTAATAAATATAATGAGTAATATAACTAAAATCGTGCTTACCGGTGGTCCTTGTGCCGGAAAGACAACAGCATTGGTGAAAATCAATGAACACTTCAGTCAGTTGGGTTATAAGGTGTTTACCATTCCCGAGGTGCCCACTATGGTGACTCAGTCGGGGTGGAACTATCTGACTGACAACAAGGATTTCTACAAAGAAGGCGAGAAGATTATTCTTGAATTGCAGTTGGCACTCGAGGAGAAGATGATTCGTCTAGCCGAGACATGCACAGAACCTTGTATTGTGGTGTGTGACCGCGGTGCAATGGATATCTCGGCCTATATTTCCGATGAGATGTGGACCGAATTGACTAATGCATGCGGCACATCGACCGAGGTGCTGCGAGGCAACCATTATGACGCTGTATTGCACTTGGTATCGGCAGCCGATGGCGCTGAACAGTTCTACACCACTGCCAATAACGCTCAGCGCTATGAACAGGCCGACGAAGCCGGTCTTGCCATTGCCCGCTCGCTCGACAAGAAGATTGTCCAGGCGTGGACCGGACACCCTCGATTGCGTGTGATTAACAATGGAGAGGATTTCGACCGCAAGATGCAGCGCGTGATTAAGGAAATCAGTGCAGTGCTCGGATTGCCGCAGCCCATCGAGAACGAGCGTAAGTATATCGTTGAGGTGATAGGGGAGTTGCCCGAGTGCATGGAAAGCGAGATCACCCAGACCTATCTTGTGGCAGAGCCCGGCTGTGAGGTGCGTATTCGCAAGCGTGTGACTAACGGTGTAGTCACCAATATCCACACAACTCGACGCAAGATATCTGATCAAGAGGAACTTGTGACAGAACGCCACGTGGGAAACAGTCTGTATGAAACGATGCTTCAACAAGCCGACCCCTATCGTCGCACAATACGTAAAAACCGCAAGTCGTTTATCTGGAAAGGTCAGTTCTTTGAACTTGACACCTACAAGGCTCCTGTTAGCGACCTTATTATCCTTGAAACCAAGGGTATCGCTTGCCACGAGGACCTGAAACTTCCTCCCTTTATTCGCATTGTCGAGGATATCACGGGCAATACCGACTATTTTAATATTAACTTGGCGTTAAAGAAGTAAATCGTGATGCGTGTATTTTTGAAGTGTGCAGTTATTGCGTTGCTTGCGGTGTTGCCTTGTGCATCATGGGCCGGAGAGTCCACGCTGGTTGAGTTCAACTTGTCGAGTTATGATGATTGGTATTATAACCGTAGCGATGTTGAACTGAACGCTGAAAGTATTAGTCACCAGCGTGTTAAACTATTTCGTACAAGCAACGGCATAGATTTGACGCTCACTTCACCTGTGTTTGATTGCAATGACCTGGACTCCATTGCCGTAGATGTTGAGTATGTAGTTACCCAGGGTGTTGAAAACTATGCGAAACTGCCGTTGACTATTATGTTCATTGATGAAGAGTCAACCGTGGGGACGGTAACGCAAGGAGTGGAAAAGAACAGTTTGGTTAATCAGCTTTCTGCATCGTTCACCGTCGCGGCATCACAAAGCAAGGGCCAAATAAGACTCATGGCGCTCAAGGCCGATACGGGAAGCAATGCGTCGGTGCGTTCAGTAGTTGTCACTGGCTTCAGCCATAATCTGACGGGGGATGTAAATGGCGACGGCGTGGTTGACATCACTGATGTTAATGCGTTGGTTAATGCCATTGCTGCTGGCGTGTCGGCTGAAAAAAATACTGACGTGAATGGTGACGGCGTGACTGACATCACAGATGTGAACGCGGTAATCAACATGTTGCTTCTAGGTAGATGAACATTGTTTTGACATAGGGTTCCCATTTAAGGAACGAATAAAATAAACAGCCATACTGTTTTAGTCTATAAGGACTTGGCAGTATGGCTGTTTTATAGTTGGGAATTATCAGTTCAAGAACACCAGACCAGCGGAAGTGTGGTCGATGGTGATGGGGGTGTTGCGGTTTATCCTCATAGCAATGATATCTTGGCTCAAGCGGTTGAGGACTAGGTCTTGTATCGCTCTCTTGACGGGACGTGCTCCGAACTCGGGGTCGTAACCCTCGTTTGCTATGTAGTTGACGGCAGCTGGGGTGAAGGTGATGTCAATGCCGTTTTTCTTGAGCATGCGTGCTATGCCGTCGAGCTGCAGTTTCACTATCGCTTGTATCTCGGTGAGATTGAGCGGAGTGAACATGATGGTCTCATCGATGCGGTTCAAGAACTCGGGGCGGATGGTTTTCTTCAACATTTCGAACACCTCGTTGCGCGTGGTATCGATGACTTGCTGCTTGTTGCTTTCATTGATTGTAGCAAACTGCTCGCGTATGTAGTTAGAACCCAAGTTTGAGGTCATGATGATGATAGTGTTCTTGAAGTTGACGGTGCGGCCCTTGTTGTCGGTGAGGCGTCCGTCATCGAGCACTTGAAGCAAGGTATTGAACACGTCGGGGTGAGCCTTCTCTATCACGTCGAAGAGCACCACGCTGTAAGGTTTGCGTCTCACAGCCTCGGTGAGTTGCCCGCCTTCTTCATAGCCCACATATCCCGGAGGAGGACCTATGAGTCGGGTGACCGAGAATTTCTCCTGGTATTCGCTCATGTCGATGCGTGTCATCATGTTGTCGTCGTTGAACATATAGTCGGCAAGAGCCTTTGCAAGTTCGGTCTTTCCCACACCGGTGGTGCCGAGGAAAATAAACGACCCGATGGGGCGCTTGGGATCATTGAGTCCGGCACGACTGCGACGCACGGCGTTGGCAATAGCAGCAATGGCTTCGTCTTGTCCCACTACTCGCTTGTGCAGTTCACTTTCAAGGTTGAGCAGTTTCTCTTGCTCGCTCTTGAGCATCTTGGTGACGGGTATCCCGGTCCAGCGAGCCACGATGCCAGCAATGTCGTCGGCATCAACTTCCTCCTTGATTACACCTTTTTCGCCCTGCAGATGCTTGAGTTGGTCTTGAAGTGCGGCGTTCTCTTCCTGCTTCTTGGTGATGAGCGAGTAACGTATCTCGGCCACACGGGCATAGTCTCCGTTCTGCTCGGCCTTTTGAGCCTGGAAGTTTAGGGACTCGATGTCGATTTTGTTTTGCTGAATAGTGTTGATGATTTCCTTTTCGCTCTTCCACTTGACCTTGAACTCGTTTTCGGTCTCTTTGAGTTGAGAAATCTGCGAGTTAAGCTCATTGATGCGTTCTTCATTGCCGTCGCGCTTAATCGCCTCACGCTCAATTTCAAGTTGGGTAATCTTGCGTGATATCTCGTCGATGTGCTGCGGCACACTGTCCATCTCGATGCGCAGCTTGGCTGCTGCCTCGTCGATGAGGTCTATCGCTTTGTCGGGCAGGAAGCGGTCGTTGATGTATCGCTGGCTCAGTTCCACGGCAGTGATGATGGCATCGTCCTTGATGCGCACCTTGTGGTGATTCTCATAACGTTCTTTCAGTCCTCTCAGGATTGCAATGGCGTTTTCTTCATTAGGTTCATCAACCATCACCACTTGGAAACGTCGTTCGAGTGCCTTATCTTTTTCAAAGTATTTTTGGTACTCATCGAGAGTTGTAGCGCCTATGCTACGCAGGTCTCCGCGTGCAAGCGCAGGCTTGAGGATGTTGGCTGCATCCATAGCTCCGCTCGACTTGCCAGCGCCCACAAGGGTGTGTATCTCGTCGATGAAAAGTATGATGTCGCCTTGTGCCTGAACCACTTCGTTGACCACGGCTTTGAGCCTTTCTTCAAATTCACCTTGGTATTTTGCTCCGGCAATGAGTGCTCCCATGTCGAGAGAGAAAACCTGCTTGTTCTTGAGCTGCTCGGGTACATCGCCGCGTGTGATGCGTTGCGCCAGTCCTTCAACGATAGCCGTCTTTCCGGTTCCTGGTTCGCCTATCAGGATGGGGTTGTTCTTGGTGCGTCGGCTCAGGATCTGCAACACACGTCTTATCTCGTCATCGCGACCTATCACAGGATCGAGTTTGCCTGCACGTGCACGCTCATTGAGGTTAATTGCATATTTTGCAAGTGCATTATATTGTTCCTCTGCGCCTTGTGCAGTAGCTGTTTTTCCCTTGCGTAGTTCGAGGATAGCTGCTTTGAGTCCGTTTTGTGTGACTCCAGCATCTTTCAACGCCTTGGATGCAGGTGATTCTACCGAAAGCAGTGCATAAAGCAGAGCTTCAATGGTCACATATTGGTCACCGCTGTCCTGTGCAAATGCAAGTGCATTGTTGAAAACCTGGTTCAACCGGTTGCTGATGTAGGTATCGCCGCCCGACACCTGTGGCAGCTTCTTGATTTCGTTGTCGAGGTTGTTTACTATGTGTTGGGGAGATGCTTCAAGTTTCTGGAGCATGTAACGGGTCACAGCATCATCTCTAGTTATCATCGTGTAAAGAAGATGCTCGGGTTCTACACTCTGGTGGTGCAGTGTGCGTGCTAATTGTGCTGACTGCTCAATCAGTTCTTGGCTTTTGATTGTAAAGTTGTTGAAATTCATGTGTATTTATTCTTTTAGTTTTGATATTGAAGAGCAACAAGCATTCCATGTGACAATATGTGTCGCTGTGGTGTCAATATGGCACAAAAAAAGTGCGGCAAGTGACTGCCGCACAGTAATATTGACACGTTATCCTTACTTTTTAGAGAGGGTGATAACGAAAGTTACGATAGAGATAAGAGTGCCGATTGAGCTGGTAGTTAAGGCAAGTGCAGGCGGAACGTTCCATGCCGAACGAGCCTTGCTGGCATTGGGCTCAACGTAGATGCAGTCATTTTGCTGCAGGTAGAAGTCGGGCGAAACAATGATGTTTGGGTCGTTGAGATTAACGCTCTTCACTTGGCGTGAACCATCGGCATTAGTGCGGATGATCATGATATTGTCGCGTTTGCCTTTGATAGTAAGGTCGCCAGCCATTGCCACTGCTTCCAGCACATTGAGACGTCCGTTGCTAGACTTGATTACGCCAGGACTGTTAAACTCGCCCAGGGCATATACCTTGAAATTCTGAATGCGTATTTCCACACCGGGCTTGATGGTTAAGTACTTGGGATAGATGAGTGAAGCGATGTGTGACTCGGTTGCCGATTTAGACATGCCGCCCACGTGGATCTTGCCGAGCATGGGGAACTCAATGTCGCCATTATTGTCGATGAGGTAATAGTAGAGTGAATTTTCGGCATTGTTATTGATGCTCGATGAACCAGAAGAAGCCTGAGCAATGTATTGCACCTTGTTGAAAGGTTTCACGGCTTCCTCGTCGGGACCAGAAACGTTGATTTGCAGCATGTCACCAGGCATGAGCACAGGGTCGGTTGCTTGGGCAGCGTTTTTGAGAACATCTTGGGGTAACTTAGTGGCGTCGATCATGTAGGGGACATCCTTGGTTGTTGTGCAACTAACAAAAGCCATTGCTGCACAAGCTGCGAGTAGTAGTGATTTGATTTTCATATTGGGAAAAATGATGTTATTAATATCTTTATATTGCTTTGTTTTGCAAAATTAATAAAATTAAACAAGAATGAGAATAATTATTGTGAAAAACATTGCCATGATGCAATGAAAATGCTTATATTTGTACTATGAAGCAAGTGAAAGAATACAATACTGGTGTAATCGAGCCACATCCATGGCCGCCGTTCATATCTGCCAATGCCTGTTTATTGATGCTAGGCACGTTTCCGCCTAAACCTAACAGATGGTCAATGGCCTTTTATTATCCTAACAAGATAAATGACATGTGGCGCATTATGGGACTCGTTTTTCATGACGACCGCGATTATTTTTGGATTAAGGACGAACAAAGATTTGACGAGGACAAGATAAAGCAATTCCTGGCCGAGAAGGGTATCGCTTTGTGGGATACTGGCATGAAGGTGCGTCGGCTCAAAGATAATGCCAGTGACAAATTTCTGGAAATAGTTGAACCCATAGATTTGTCTAAACTCCTTGACGAACATCCCACTATCCATGCCGTTGTTACTGCTGGCGAGAAAGCGACAGGCGTGGTGGCAGATATCGCCGGGTGCACGGCGCCGGTGATGGGACAATGCGTGCAGTGTAAGGTTAATGACAGGATGTTTAGTTTTTACCGAATGCCGTCATCGTCGCGGGCCTATCCAATGTCGATTGCTGATAAAGCGGAGTTTTATCGACGAATGTTCCACAACGAGGGGCTGCTCGTTTCGTCATTTCAGTAATTTATATTAATTTTGCAGTCCAGAACGTAATATTTATAGACAATGAATTCAAAACTGAAGATAGTATTAAGTGTGATAGCACTCATTGCCATTGGTGTGGGGTGCTTTATTTTCATGAAGGATGTTGACCTTAGTGCCAGGGGACTCTATGACTGGTACGAGGAAAACATGAACTATGGTGTGATTACCCTGCTCATGGCAATCGAGAGTTCCATTATACCGCTTCCCAGTGAGGTGGTTGTGCCTCCTGCTGCCTATATCGCCCTGTCAGAAAACAGCGAACTGAACATTTGGCTGGTGATACTGTTTGCTACCGTCGGTGCTACATTAGGGGCATTAGTAAATTATGGTGTATCAATGGTTATAGGCCGACAGCTTGTGTTTGGCTTTGCCGACAGCAAGATAGGTCACATGCTCATGCTTAACTCCCAAAAGATGGAATATGCCGAGTCTTATTTTCAACGCAAGGGCGCGATATCGATTTTCTTAGGGCGACTGCTTCCCGCTGTTAGACACTTGATTTCGATTCCTGCAGGACTTGCTCGCATGAATGTGGCGAAATTCCTGGGCTACACATTTGTGGGCGCTGCGTTATGGAACTTCGTGCTTGCTGGCATGGGATATCTGTTACATCGAACAGTAGGTAATAAGAGCGAGTTGTTTGATGCACTGGAACACTATAACGGATATGTGAAGGCCGTGGGATATTTTTTGATTCTTCTCATTGCGATATACATATTTTATAAGTATAAGAAAAACAAGCAAGCCTCTAAAGATAACACAAAATGATAGTTTCACCATCTTTGCTCTCGGCCGACTTTGCACACCTGGCCGATGATATAGAAATGCTAAATGCCAGCGAGGCACAATGGATTCACTTGGATATCATGGACGGTGTGTTCGTGCCTAACATTTCGTTTGGTTTTCCTGTCATCAAGTCAATTCAAGGACTAGCTCGCAAGGTGCTTGATGCTCACCTGATGATTGTTGACCCTATCAAGTATGTTGACCGCGTGCGTGATTGCGGGGCCCAGGTCATGACTGTGCACTACGAGGCATGCGAGGACATCAATGCCACGATTAATGCAATAAAGCAAGCGGGAATGAAAGCTGGCGTGTCAATCAAGCCTGCAACACCGCTTGACGTGCTTGACGGTTTGCTCAATGATATCGATTTGGTCTTAATCATGTCGGTTAATCCTGGCTTCGGTGGGCAGAAGTTTATGCCGGAGTCTATCGAACGCGTCTTAGCGCTCAAGTCAATGATTAAGGATGCCGGAGCTGATGTGATTATCGAGGTAGATGGCGGCGTCAACGAGACAACTGGTGCGCAACTCGCTCAGGCCGGTGCCGATGCACTAGTGGCCGGAAGCTACGTTTTTGCGGCCCCGAGTCCCGAACAAGCAATTATAACTCTAAAAAATCTGTAAATAAAATGGCAAAGATATTGATATGCGTTGACTGCCAGTATGATTTCATTGAGGGTGGCAATCTTCCTGTAGATGGCGGCACCCAGGCACTTGATTATCTGGCACGTTATGTGGCTGATCATTCTAACGAATATGATTGTGTGGTGATGACACTGGATTGGCATCCGGGAAACCATTGCTCTTTCACCGAGAACGGAGGCATCTGGCCTAACCATTGTGTGCGTTATACCCGTGGTGCTTCAATATATGATCCGCTCGCGAAAGCACTGCCAGTTGAGAAAACTGTCTTTTTTGAGAAGGGTTGCAAAGTAGACAAGGATGAATATTCATTTCTGGGCAACCGCAAGAATGTAAACCGATTTGCAGACATCATTGATTCGTTGCGGCCTGATGCCATCGACGTGTGTGGCATAGCTGGCGACGTGTGTGTGATGAACACAATCAAGGATTTGCTGTCGTTGGAATCGTTGCCTTGCATCAATGTCATCATGCCTGCGGTGGCGAGTCTCAACGACGACACGTTTGCCCAGTTTGTAGCCGAGCAGCACATGAACATTGTGAGATAAAAATGGTTGCATTGTTATTTTGTTGATTATTTTTCGTAAAATCGTTGCTCCACTCATAAATTTTATGTAATTTTGCACCGCAATAGGGGATTGATACCTTATTAGCATGACTTTGGAAAGATGCCGGAGTGGTCGATCGGGGCGGTCTCGAAAACCGTTGTACCTTCGGGTACCGTGGGTTCGAATCCCTCTCTTTCCGCTGTAGAGGACTGGTTCTCATTGAACTGGTCCTTTTTTTTTATTTGACTAGCATGAACGAAATGGTGTTCATAACCGTGACATTGCAGGGTGTCGCGACAAGCCTTTGTTTGCATTGCTGTTGTGTAAAATAGCAGTGAGGTGAACATGAAAGTAGGAGATAAACACCTGTGACTGGTGTTTACCTCCTACTAGATGATAGAGGAATTTATCCTGAAAGATATTAATCTTCGTTGTTTGCTTCTTCGTAAGCCTTGAGGAGTTTCTCCTGTACATCGGCGGGAACGAGTTCGTAAGAAGCGAACTTCATGCTGAACGATGCACGGCCACCAGAGATAGAGCTGAGAGCGGTTGAGTAGCTAGCCATCTCTTTCAAAGGTATCTTAGCCTTGATGCGCTCAAGACCGTTGCTTGATGACATATCCATCATGATACCACGGCGTCCCTGAAGGTCGCTCTGTACACCACCCATAGCGTCGCTGGGGAGAAGAATCTCAACATCGTAAACGGGCTCGAGAACCTTGGGGTTAGCAGCCTTGAATGCCTCGCTGAATGCGTGGCGAGCAGCAAGTACGAATGAGATTTCATTACTATCTACCGGGTGCATCTTACCGTCGTAGATGCAAACGCGCACGTCGCGAGCATATGAACCGGTGAGGGGACCTTGCTCCATGCGGTCCTTGATACCCTTAACGATAGCGGGGATGAAACGTGCGTCGATAGCACCACCCACGATACAGTTGTAGATAACGAGCATGCCGCCCCAATCCATGGGAATCTCCTGCTTGTCCTTGATGTTCATCTTGAACTCCTGGTTGCCGAAACGGTAAACATCGGGATCGGGATCGCCTTCGCGGAAGGGTTCTACGATCAGGTGAACCTCACCGAACTGACCAGAACCACCTGACTGCTTCTTGTGACGATAGTCGGCACGTGCAGCCTTGGTGATAGTCTCGCGATAAGGAATCTTGGGCTCGATGTACTCTACCATGAGCTTCTCGTTGTTCTCGAGACGCCACTTGAGTGTGCGCAGGTGGAATTCGCCCTGACCAGAGATGATGGTCTGCTTGAGTTCCTTAGACTGCTCGATGAGCCATGTGGGATCCTCCTCGTGCATGCGGTTGAGCAGTGAACCGAGTTTCTCGATCTCGCTCTCGTTGAGGGGCTTGATAGCGCGCTGATACTTGGGAGCGGGATATTCGATATAGTCAAACATGTTCTCGCAGCCCTTGTCGTTAAGGGTGTTGCCACGACGAACGTCTTTGAGCTTAACGGTTGCAGCGATATCACCAGCGTGAACCTCGTCAACGGTCTGCTTGTTCTGACCGCAAACAACGTTGATCTGAGCGATACGCTCCTTGCTACCGCGGTTAGCGTTATTAAGGTCTGTACCAACCTTGAGTGTACCTGACATTACCTTGAAGTAAGAAACCTCACCAATGTGGGGCTCGATAGTGGTCTTGAAGAAGAACAGGCTAACGGGGCCGTTGGCATCGGGCTTAACTTCTTCGCCCTCGGTGTTAGGTATGCCCGGCATGTCGCAGGGAGAGGGAACGATATTAGCAAGAACCTCGAGCATGCGGTCAACGCCCATGTTCTTCTCACCGCTGACGCAGATGACGGGGATGATGCTGCAAGAAGCGATGCCCTTGAGCAGACCTTCCATTGTCTCTTCCTCGTTGAGTTCCATTTCCTCGAAGAACTTCTCCATCAGAGCGTCGTCGCTACCAGCAGCAGCCTCCATGAGTTCAGCCTTGAGCTCCTCAGCCTTGTCGGCTGCAGATGCATCAATGTCGCTTACAGTTGCCTTACCGCCGTCGGGGCCATAAGTGTACTGCTTCATGGTCAGGAGGTCAACGATAGAGTTGAAGCCGGTTCCGCTAGTCACGGGGAACTGAATGGGAACAACCTTGTTGCCAAACGCTTCCTTCAACTGGCTGAGCACGTTGTCAAAGTCGCTCTTCTCAGCCTCAAGCTTGTTAATGGCCATAATGAGGGGCTTGTTCAAGCCTGATACTGTGCGGTATTGGTTCTGAGTACCAACCTCAACACCATACTGACCGTCAACGAGCATAAGGGCAGCGTCGGTTACATTAAGAGCTGTAACAACATTGCCTGCGAAGTCGTCCATACCCGGGCAATCGATGAAGTTGATCTTCTTGCCAGCTCTTTCAGCATAGAGCAGAGTTGAGAATACTGAATAACCGTACTCTTTCTCTACGGGGAAATAGTCGCACACTGTGTTGCCATCGGTAACTTTACCGCGACGGTTAACAACACCACACTCAAAAAGGATAGACTCGGCCAGTGTGGTCTTACCCGAGCCCTTACCACCAATCAGTGAGACATTCTTGATCTCATTGCTTTTGTAAACTTTCATGTACTGTATTAGTGAAATTTAAAATGTTTATTGTTTACAGTTTATTGTTCGCAAAGCCGTGAACTCGACTTGTTGAGTCCACTTTGCCTTTTGAGTGTACAAATTTAATAAAACAATATGAAATAAACTAGGTAATTTTGAAAAAATCGCATTTTATTTATACTTTTGTAACAAAAAAATGCGATAAACCCTATTATTATGGCTGGAATCTATGTTCATATCCCGTTTTGCAAGCAACGATGCGCCTATTGCGATTTCTACTCGACGGTGCAGCATCACCTCGTTGGCTCATATGTTGAGGCAGTGGTTGCCGAGGCCCGCATGCGGCAAATTGAGGGGGAAATAAAGACTCTGTATCTGGGTGGCGGAACTCCCTCTCAACTGCCAGTGCAGCATCTGTGCAGTCTTGTTGACGGCTTGAGGCATGCCCTCGACTTGTCGCATGTCGATGAATTCACGGTGGAGGTGAATCCCGACGACGTGTCGCATGAGTTTGCCGCGTCTTTGGCCGGCATGGGTGTGAACCGAGTGAGCATGGGTGTGCAGAGTTTCATTGACGAGGAACTTGCGGTTATCAACCGCCGTCATGATGCGCGGGGTGCGCTGGATGCGATTCAAGCATTGCGTGGTGCGGGCATTACCAACATAAGCATTGACCTTATCTATGGATTGCCCGGGCAGACGATGATGTCGTGGCAAAAAACTTTGGGTACTGCATTGGCAGTCAGACCTCAACACATATCGGCTTACAATCTCAGCTATGAGCGAGGAACAAGGTTATGGCTGATGCGTGAGCGTGGCGAGGTGGTCGAGGCCGACGACAAGACCTGTGTGGAGATGTATGACCTGCTCACATCAATGCTTGGTGAGGCGGGGTATGAGCACTATGAAATATCTAACTTCGGCCTGCCAGGCTTCCATTCTAGGCACAACTCGTCTTACTGGGACTTCACACCTTACATGGGGCTAGGTGCTTCGGCCCACAGCTTCGACGGGAAGAACAGGTCTTATAACCCGCCGTCGTTGACCGATTATATTAATTGTGTTTCCTCGGGAAAGTTGCCAGGTGTGGTCGAGGAAGCAGAGTTGTGGGAGCAATATGACGAAATGGTGATGGTTGCTTTAAGAACCTCGCGAGGCTTGCTGCTAAAAGATGTGGCACGCAGGTTTGGCGACAAAGCATTGAAGCACTTATTGTCAAATGCTAAACAATATTTTGATAATGGTCAGCTCGTTTGCAGTAATGGACGCATTTCTATTCCCGAGGCATCATTCATGATGAGCGATGGCATAATCAGGGACTTGATGTGGTGATGTCAATGTCCTGTGCTGAGCACCTTGGAAAACCTCAACTGACTCTTTAATACCGGGTATTTAACGGTAAGTATGACACTATTTTCAATGGTCGCCTGTATATCTTCACTTAAACGCTCGAATGTTGAGTCAATCCATGTGGCTCGGAACACTCCGTTAAACATCGTTTTGCTCAATGTGCCTTTAAGCATGAATGGACGCCATGATGTTTGGTTGGTCTTTGCTCCCTCTATATAGATAATGTCATATCCTTGGTTTTCGTTGGCAACTAGGGCTAGGGTATAAGTCCCTCCCATTCTTACCCATTTGTCTTCTAGGTCACGATCCAGATAGACCCAATATCCCTCGATGGGGTCGGTCGATCGCATGAAGTGCTTGTCGAGTTTATCCTTATCCCACTTGGTGCTTATCTTGACGGTTTTGTCATTGCTGAACGAGGCCATTGTGCGCTCGATGGAGAGTTGTGTTCCGGGACCAGCCACTATCCCCGCGTGGTTGTATTGATTGCTGCGTTCCACATTAGCTTTGAGCACCTGCTGCGGTTTCTTGCGCCCCATGGAAACTGTGATTGTGTTGCCAGTGAGTGTAGCGTTGAGCACGTTAGCCTTGTCGTAGAGATCAATGCCTTTGTCAAGTGTTGCTGTTGCAATGGTTGTGTAGCCAGTGCTAGTGTATTTGGTCAGCGACAATTTCAGAGTGCGTTCGCTTGTTATGTCGTTGTGCTTGCTGCTGTTGTCGCTTACACATTCCACTACTATCATATCTCCGCTGGGTGTAATGTCTAATGCAATGCCCCACATGGGCTTATTGATTAAGACCGTCGATCCGTTGTCGCTTTTCACTTTTGCAGTCTTTCCTGGTCGATTGTTGGGCAGGGATAGTTTTACTGTGTAGCTGTAATCATGGGGCAGGGCAATGGAATCGAGCAACACAAGTTGCTCGTTGCTGGCATTGTTCACTTCTAGCGTGCCTTTGTCGCTAATTGTGAAGGCTTGCTTGTTGCACGACAACGATACAAACTTGTTGCCCTTGTGCGAAATTCTTGTAGTGGCGCAAGAAGCTATGCTTATAAGCAATGCGAGGATGGATAAGAAATAACGTGTCATAAATCTCGTGAAATAATCGTTTGCAAAATTAAGTCATTTTCGGGGCTATTGCAAAAAAAACAGTGATAATGCCTCAATTATCGCTATAAGTTTTCAATAGTAATGCCTTAAAATTTTAATTTGTGCCGATTTTTGAGTAACTTTGCACAAATTTTATGTGTTATAGACTAATGAAAAGAATTAAAAATTTAGTTTTACTGTCGTTACTTGCAGTTGCTTCAACAGTAAACGCTCAAGATGCTCCGAGCCCGCAGGTTGAGCCCACAGTAGAAAATACTGACACGGTGGCCAAGCATCGCAACATCATTCAGAAGATTGTTGATTATGTTAATGATAAGGATAATAGTTCGCTAGAAAAGAAAGGATTGAGCTGGAGTTTCATTGGCGGTCCTTACTATTCATCAGACGTGAAGTTTGGTGTCGCAATCACTGGTACTGCCAACTATCGCTTAAAGGGGTGTGATCCTTCTATGCAGCCGTCATTTGCCTCGGCCTATGCCACGATTTCAACCAAAGGTTTCTGGACAGTGGGTATGGAAGGCACTACTTTCTTTGCCCAGGACAAGAGCCGTCTTAACTATGAGATGTCGTTTGCTTATGCACCCCGCAACTTCTGGGGAATGGGATATGAGGCAGGCAGCATTGACTCGATGTCGGTTAACCTCAAACAGAATGAGGCGCGTGTCCACTTGGAGTATGTGATGAAATTGATGCCCAATTTCTTTATTGGTCCGTCGGCCGAGTGGATTTATGATAAGGCAGGCACAATGGAGCGTCCCGAATTGCTTGCAGGTCAAGACCGTGTAGTGCGGAACTATGGACTTGGATTCACTGTCCAGTATGACTCGCGCGATTTGATTACTAATGCGTCTCGTGGCGTTTATGTTCACCTGAACACTATGTTTAAACCCAAGTTTATGTGGAACAAATATGCTTTCACGACAGTGGATTTCACTACGAGCTACTATCACACCGCATGGCGTGACGCTATTATTGCCGGCCAAGTGTGCACAAAGTTCAACTTTGGCAATCCGTCATGGGCAAGCATGGCTCTCTTGGGCGGCAACGAGATGATGCGTGGTTATTACAAGGGACGTTTCCGCGACAAGCACATGGCATCGGCTCAGGTGGAGCTGCGTCAGCACATTTGGCGTCGCAACGGTGTCGTGGTGTGGGGCGGTATAGGCAACGTGTTTCACGACGGTGAATCATTCAAGAAGCACTGGTTGCCCAACTACGGTATCGGTTACCGTTGGGAGTTCCGCAAGAGAATGAATATCAGATTAGATCTTGGATTTGGCAAGCATGGTCAGTCGGGCGTAATTTTTTCAATGAATGAAGCTTTTTAAAAAACTTAAAGGATTGTTTTTGAGCCAGAAACTGATGTTCTGGCTTTATTTGGGCATGCTTGTTCTGCCCAACATAATGATGTTTTTTACCGAGTCGACCGGAACGCTCACACGTGTCGTCCAGATTGTGTTGCCACTGGCTATCTACTGGTTTGCGATGACTCTTAACGGCAAGCCCGGCAAGATGTTCTGGTGGTTGTTCTTGCTCATCTTCATCGATGCTTTCCAGGTGGTTCTGCTATATCTCTTCGGTGAGTCGCCCATTGCGGTGGATATGTTCCTCAACGTCACCACGACCAACGTCACCGAGGTTGACGAGTTGCTGGGCAACCTCATTCCCGCTGTTGCATTTGTGTTTGTTCTCTATGGCGGCGGCATTATCTTGTCGTTTGTGTCGATAAAGAACAAAGAGGTGCTCACATCAGTATTTAGAAAATTCCAACGCAAGTGTGCAATGTGTATCATGGCTATTGCTGTGGTATTGCTCGGTGTAAATTTCTTCATCGACAAGAATTTTGTTTTCCAGGACGACCTTTTCCCATTCAATGGGTGTTATAACTTTGGATTGAGCGTGCAGCGTTTCGTTAAGGGCAATAATTACCTTGAAACCGCGCAGAAGTTCACTTATAACGCTCATTCAGAGCGTCCTGATTCGGTATCGGAAGTCTATGTGCTTGTCATCGGCGAGACGGTGAGGGCAACTAATATGGGAATATGCGGTTATGAACGCAACACCACGCCCGGGCTCTCGGCAATGGGCAGCAAGATTGCTGTATTCAAGGACGCTATCACCATGTCTAACACTACCCACAAGAGTGTGCCGTTGCTGCTTTCGCCTGTGGCTAGCGAGAAATTTGACAGCCTTTACACGCAGCGTGGCATCTTCACCGTGTTTAACGAGGCTGGTTACAAAACTGCGTTCTTGAGCAATCAAGCGCGCAATCACTCGTTTATCGACAACCTGGGCAGCGAGGCACAGGATGTTGTGTTTGCGCAAGACAACACTACCGTGGGCAATGTGCTCAATGATGACGTGTTGCTAGGTCTTTTTAACCAGCGAATCAAGCAATACAAGGGCGGCAAGATGTTTATTGTGCTGCACTGCTATGGGTCACACTTCAAATACACCGACAGGTATTCTGACACCGAGCGAACATTCACCCCCGACGAGATTCCGTCGGCCAAGGCAGAACATCGTCCTAATATTATCAACGCCTATGATAACACTATCGTGAAAACCGATAAGTTCTTGACAGAAATCATGTCGCGTCTTGACTCGCTTCATGTGCCGTCGGCCTTGATATTCACAAGCGACCATGGCGAGGATATCTTTGACGACGAGCGTGGGCGCTTCCTGCATGCTTCGCCCATACCCACTTATTACCAGCTGCACGTGCCGCTCGTGGTGTGGGGTTCTGATGCTTACCGCACACAGTATGCAGCTAAATGGGAAACTCTGCAATCAAATACTTGTAAATCCGTGTCAACCAGTATGGTCGTATTCCACACCTTGCTTGACCTGGCTGGCGTCAAGGCAAAGCATTACGTGCCCGAGCATGCTGTGAGCAATGAGGCGTTCAAAGTTACTCCTCGCATGTATGTCAACGACCACAACGAGTTCCGCACGATGGATAATGCCGGACTCAAGAAACTCGACGTGGAGCAAATGAGCAAGCGACACATGATGTATCCATGACATTTGATACCCTGCGCATTACGATGGTTTAGAAGATAAAACCGCGGACACGGGCTTCAAGCATGTGCCCGCGGTTTTCGGTATTTTATAGCACAATCTTCGCTAGTGTTGATAACTTTTACTGTCTTTTGTTTGATTAAGTATTGTTTTTTGTGTAACTTTACAAACTGAATTATTTACAAAAGACACATAGATATATATGATACCATTTGTACATTTACATGTTCACTCTCAATATTCAATCCTGGACGGTATGTCATCTATCCCCAAGATGGTAGATAAGGCCGTTGCTAACGGGATGAAGGGCATGGCGCTTACCGATCATGGCAATATGTTCGGAATCAAGGAATTTTTTGACTACTGCGGGAAAATTAATAAAGGTAGGAAAAAAGAGGGGTTAGAACCGTTTAAACCGATTTTTGGTTGTGAAATGTATGTCGCAAGGCACAACAAGGAGGACATGGTGGCTGCTAATGGCGACCGTGGCGGTAACCACTTGATTGTGCTTGCCAAGAATTTCAATGGCTATAAAAATCTTATCAAGCTGGTTTCTAGGGCTTGGACTGATGGCTTTTATGGCCGTCCCCGTACCGACCATAAAGACCTGATGGAGTTTCATGAGGATCTAATTGTGAGTGCAGCTTGCTTGGCAGGCGAGCCTCACGAATACATTCGCCGAGCTTTGCGTTTGGGCAGGTATGCCAACGAACCTCTCACTCCCGAAGAGCTTTTCCAAAAGGCTGATGATGCGGTGAAATGGTATAAGGATTTGTTTGGCGAGGATTATTACATGGAATTGATGCGCCACAAGGTGACAAATCCCAGTATTCTCGCTAATCGCGAGACCTACGAGGAGCAGATTGCGATTGAACCATACCTGATCAAGCTTGCTCGCAAATATGACATCAAGATCATCTGCACTAACGATTCTCACTTTGTGGATGAAGATAACGCCGAGGCTCATGATCACCTGCTTTGTCTTTCCACAGGCAAGGACTTGAATGATCCTAACCGCATGCGTTATTCTAAACAAGAATGGTTCAAGACGCAGGAAGAGATGAATGAAATCTTTGCCGACATTCCTGAAGCTCTCAGCAACACGCTTGAAATCATCGACAAGGTTGAAACCTACGATATTGACAGCAACCCCATCATGCCATTCTTCCCCATTCCCGAAGACTTCGGTACAGAAGAAGAATGGAGGCGCAAATATACGGAGGAAGACATTTTCAAGGAGTTTACTTCCGACGAAAATGGAATGAACCCCATGCCACGTGAAGAGGGCGAGGCCAAGATTAAGAAACTTGGTGGCTATGACAAACTCTACCGCATAAAGTTTGAAGCCGACTATCTTGCAAAACTCGCTTACGAAGGAGCGCAAAGGATATATGGCTCGGGTACTTCTGACAACATCACCGCCGATAAGCTGATAGTTGGTTCTTATGGCATCCCAGCCGACGTAGAGGACCGAATAAGGTTTGAGCTCCACATCATGAAGACCATGGGTTTCCCTGGTTACTTCCTTATTGTGTCAGACTTTATCAACTCTGCTCGCGAGAAACTGGGTGTGTGGGTAGGTCCCGGTCGTGGATCTGCGGCAGGTTCGGTTGTTGCTTACTGCCTGGGTATTACCAAACTCGACCCATTGAAGTATGACTTGCTTTTTGAGCGTTTCCTCAACCCTGACCGTATCTCACTCCCCGATATCGATACCGATTTCGATGACGATGGACGTGGAAAAGTGTTGCAATGGGTAATGGATAAATATGGGCATGAGAATTGCGCCCACATCATTACTTACGGTACCATGGCGGCAAAGAACTCCCTCAAAGATGTTGCCAGGGTAGAGCAGGTGCCTCTGGGCGTTGTTAATGCCTGGTGCAAGGCGATGCCCGACAGACTGCCCGACGGCATGAAACCAAAGCTTGCCAATTATCTGAAGTGCACGCCAGAATTGCAGAATGCAGCGTCTTCGCCAACCGAAAATGAACGCAACACGATCACCTATGCGCAGATGCTTGAAGGAACCGTTCGCAATACGGGTATCCATGCTTGCGGATTCATCATCTGCCGCGACCCGATATCTGACCATGTTCCGGTGTCAACTGCCGACGACCCTGATTTCCCCGAACTCAAAACTGCTGTGACGCAGTATGACGGCCATGTGATTGAATCTACTGGCCTCATTAAGATGGACTTCTTGGGATTGAAAACCCTGTCGGAGATGAAGGAGTGCGTGAAGTTGGTTAAGAAGACGCTTGACATAGACGTGGATCTTGACCATATCCCTATTGATGATGAATTGACCTACAAACTGTATCAAGAGGGGCGCACGATAGGCACATTCCAGTTTGAGTCGGCTGGTATGCAGAAGTATCTGCGCGAGTTGCATCCCACTGTGTTTGAAGACCTTATTGCGATGAATGCGCTTTATCGTCCGGGACCTATGGATTATATTCCTTCATTTATCGCCCGTAAGAATGGCAACGAGCCCATCACTTACGATATCGACTGCATGGAGAAGTACCTTAAAGACACATACGGTATCACTGTCTATCAGGAGCAGGTGATGTTGCTGTCACGACAACTTGCTAATTTTACCCGCGGCCAGTCAGACGCACTGCGTAAGGCAATGGGTAAGAAGAAAAAGGATATCGTTGACCAGATGAAGCCTCTCTTTATCGAGGGTGGCAAGAAGAACGGCCATGACCCCGAGATCCTGAATAAGATCTGGGCCGACTGGGAAAAGTTTGCTTCTTATGCGTTCAACAAGTCGCATGCCGCATGTTATTCCTGGGTGGCTTACCAGACTGCTTATCTCAAAGCCCATTATCCGGCGCAGTTCCTTGCGGCACTAATGACTCGCCGCAAATCGGATATTAAGGAAATCTCAAAGCTGATGGATGAATGTAAGTCTATGGGCATACGTGTGCTGGGCCCCGACATTAACGAGTCATTTATCGATTTCTCTGTTAATGCAAAGGGTGAGATACGCTTTGGCCTAGGAGGTATCAAGGGCGTGGGCACCAGTGCCGTAGAAGCGGTTATCGCCGAACGCCAAAAGAGCGGTCCGTTCAAGGATATCTACGATGTGGTCGAGCGCGTTAACCTGAGCTCTTGCAACCGCAAGGCCATTGAGTCGTTTGCCTATGCTGGTGCATTTGATTGCTTTAACGAAATCAAGCGCGAGGATTTCTTTGAAAAGAATATCAAGAACGAGACTTTCAGCGAAGTTCTTGTCAGGTTCGGACAGAAATTCCAAGCTGGTTCCGATACTATGACAGGGTCGCTCTTTGGTGACCTGGAACCCATCGAGATTGCCAAGCCGCCCATCCCCAATGCTGAGCGATGGAACACCATGATTCTTCTGGACAAGGAGCGTGAACTGGTGGGTATGTATCTCTCGGCCCATCCGCTCGACGACTATTTCCTTGAGATGAAATATGGTTGCAATCTTGAACTTGCATCGCTTGAGGAAGTGCAGAAAGAATATGCCGAGACCGGCAAGCCCATCATCGTGGGTGGCATTGTCACCGAGTTTGCCTCGGGTATGACCAAGCGCGGGAACCAGTATGGCCGTCTCAAAGTAGAGGATTACAGCGGCTCCTTTGAGTTTATGCTCTTTGACAGGGATTATCTTGAGTTTGCCAAGTTTGGCCAAATCGGTCTTCCCGTTATTATAAATGGAGGATTCCAGAAGAGCAAGTTCAACGACAGGATAAGCTTTAAAATCAGATCCATCGACTTGCTCACAGAGAAAAAAGGCAAGATGGTGCATAGCATCAAGATTTATCTCAACGACGATGATATTTCGAAGATGAATGTCATCAAGGACATGATGACCGAGTCAACCGAGAATCGCTGCGACCTTTTCTTTTCTATTACCGACTGCCGCAACATGCGTTCGGTTGAATTAAAGTCAAAACTGAAGATACCATTGAGCAAGAAGGTCGTGGAAGCTCTTCAGGACTTGGATATGAAGTTTGAAATCAATGTTTAACAATTAAAAATAAGATTATTATGGCAATTCAATTTAATGACGAGAATCTCCAGCAGGCTATTGAAACTGGTCAGCCAGTAGTTGTTGACTGTTGGGCCGAGTGGTGCGGACCTTGCAAGAGCCTTGCACCCATCGTGGAAGAACTTGCTGCCGAGTATGAAGGCAAAGTGGTGATAGGCAAGTATGACATCGAGCAAGACGGCGATTTCCCCATGGACAACGGCGTGCACAGTATCCCCACAGTATTGTTCTTCAAGAACGGGCAGCGTGTTGACAAGCACAAGCACGTGGGCTTTGCAGCAAAAGACACCCTTAAAGCCAAAATCGACGCTCTCCTGTAAACACTCAACTATTCAGCAAAGTGATAATCTCACGCAGATTTCGTTCTGATAAAATGATAAGTTTATTTTTGCAGAAAAATCAGTGAAATCTGCGTGGGAAACTTCCAAAAAGAGAAATTCTTGGTGTGTAGTAACTTAAATGTAAACATTATGAGAAATTTGTTCTTACTATTAGTGACTCAACTTTAGCATTTGACTTTCACGCTGCCTCTGCACCTGTCAGATATGGATTAAAAAGCATTTTGAGGTGCTTGTTCCCATTGATGGCAGATGTCATCAGTTCTTCATAATCAGCAGATATCTGCTCGGCGATTGATGTGACAACCTCGATGATGAGCAGCCAGATTTTTTCCACGATTGATAGCTCTTTTGTTCCAGATGTTATATCCGCGAACAGCCCTCCGATGGTTTCATACGAGTCGAAGCGCTTAACGTATCCGAGTATGTTATACTGCAAGGCGCAGAGAGATATGCTAGCGATCTGTTCCGTGAAATTTCTTGCCTGGCATTTGCCGAGATTCAGTAGTCCTTTCATTTCTGCAAAGCATACCTCGATGCTCCATCTCATGGCATATATCTCGTATGCTTTGAAGAAGTCCAGGTCGGTATTGGTTGTAAGCAGCCCTTTCCAGTTTCCATGCTTGCCTCTGCGACAGAAGAAAAGCTTGACGGGAACGCCATCAAAAGTTACCTGCATCTCCCCGTAATAGCAATGAAGCTTCTTGCTGTACTTGATACCCTTTTTTATTCTCTTCAGCTTGTCTATGCAGCCCTTGGCCGTAAGTGCACCGTACGCCTTTGTATCGTACTTTGTGTTGCCCATCTTGATCATGCCAAGGAAGTGGCATTTGATGTGTCTGCGCATTATGAAGTGTACTAATTCCTTGCATGTGAACCAACTATCCACAAGCAGATAGTCAAACCTGATACCGCGCTTGATGGCGTTGCTTATCATTTCGCGCAGTCATGTATGCTTGTCAACCGTGTACTCATCAATCCTTTTCTGACCGCAGCTCTTCTCATCACGCTCCTTGGCATATCGCCTCTTGATCTGCTCTTTTGTCATACCTTGCGGCTTGTCTGGATTCTTGCCGTCTTCGCCATGCAGAGAATGGTCTAGGATAGTTTGTGTCTTGCCGTCTGTGCGAGCAAGAAAAAGTCCCTTGTATCCTAGGATGCTGCTATTCTTGACATGCGAATGGATACGGCCGATGAGTTCAATGTGAGTACCTGTCTTTGGCAAGTCTGTGTCATCTGCCACAAGACACACAGGATTGCCGATCTTTTTGTTGTCAGCACGGCAGGCAATGCGGTTTATCAACTGAAGATTTATCAGGTACATGATGTTGCGCCAGTTGATGTCGTCATTGCGCATGAAGCGGTAGAATGTGTCCTTCTCCAGATGAAATACCTTGCCTAGCGCAGAGCTGCTGTAGCTGTAGGCATCCTTTACCGCAAAGAAAGGAAACAGCAGAAGAAGATGCAGGATTTGGCTGGTGGTAAATTTGCAGTTATCGGCCTTCTCTATTCCTATCTTGCTTTTATGCAGTTTAAGGCTGTTCATTACGTCAGAAATGCGATTTATAGCCTTGTGGGCATTATTTTGCAGGAAAAATTCCTGTAGTTCTGAGAAAATTGTTGTATCTTTGTGCATAGCTAAGGAAGTTGTGTCTTGTTTTGTAGCTATTACAAAGATACACATTTTTAGGGATTTAACCTAAAATTCCTTGGCTTTTTTTATGCCCAGTTCCACTGTTTTTTTCAAATGCTAAAGTTGAGTAAAATAACAAGCCGAATCAACGGCAGGTGCATTTATATTCCTGTAGATAACTATTATGATTACAAGCTGGGATCTTACAGATGCTTTGAAGTCTGGACGCGTACTCTTTGGAGAAAAGAAAATCCGACTCGAGCATATGTGTTTGAATCCGCATACGATGTGGGTTGGGATATGATGAATTTAAGAGATGTTATAGATGCGCGTTGGTATGGATATAATATTCGTCCGGTCTATGTAGGTGATTAATACCGTTTTCACGACACGATTGACAATTAGTCCCAAATAAATAATAAATACAGGGTACGTTACTTAGTTGTAGCGTACCCTGTTTATATCAAGTAAATGGGATTAACCGATTATGTAGTCCTCGATGTTGCGGGTTTCACGGGAGATATTCATTCCGATGCGGATTATCTGCTGGCCGGTGAGGGCGAAGGGCAGGGGGTAATCTTTGCGCGAAATCTGGTCGAGGGCATCCTGGGCTGTGCCGTCAAACTTGAACTCAATGACATAGCAGTATTGCGGCGTCTGCAACACCATGTCGATGCGGCCATTGCTTGTGTGATACTCTGCCTGGACGTGCATGCCCAGGAGTTTGTGCAGCAGCCACACCTGATTCTGGTAATGGTTCTCGAGGTCCTTAATCAGTTCGTATGGCGTGTCGGCAAAGAGTGACTTGATGCGT